>JBCCGX010000470.1:0-7572 GCA_039029035.1 Acidobacteriota bacterium
GAGATCTTTCTGCCCCTGGAAGGCAAGTGGCGCTTCTACTGGGGCAATGATGCCGAAGCAGAGCCCGAAGACGAGGTGATTCTGGAGAAATGGGATCTGATCTCTTTTCCGCCGCAGTTGTGGCGTGGCTTCGAGAACATCAGCGCCGAGCCGTCCTGGTGCTTTGCCGTGCTCGAAGAGCACAAGGGCTTCGAGGGTAAAGATCCATATTGGGCCCCTTCGGTTGTCCGCAAGGCGAAGGAGAATGGTTTCGAAGCGGATGAGAACGGCAAGATGATCAAACCGCCGAATTTCGAAGAGCTCAACGAGATGATGCTCGATCGGATGTACCAAGCCAGATCCTGAAGGCTCCGACTCTCATCCAGCGAGAACCGAATCCATGAAGACCAGCACCGAGCGCATTCTCACCACCCACGTCGGCAGCCTGCCGCGCCCACAGGCCGTCGTCGACATGCTGTTTGCTCAGGACCGTGGCGACGCGTTCAACCCGGCCGAGTTCGACGCTGTGATGCGGTCCGCGGTCGCCAACGTCGCCGAGCAGCAGGCCGAGGCCGGCGTCGATGTGATCAGCGACGGCGAGATGAGCAAGATCAGCTATGCGACCTACGTCAGGCACCGCCTGACCGGTTTCGAGATCGGTGAGGTACCGCGGGCGACACCGAGCGACCTGGATGCTTTCCCGGACTATCGGGACCGCCTGGCGGCAGGGGGAGGCACGCCGAAGTACCATCGCCCGATCTGCCGAGGGCCGATCGAACCGAAAGATCCCGCTCCCTTGGAAAAGGACATCGCCAACCTCAAGGCGGCCCTGGCGAGCAGCGGGGCCAAAGAAGCCTTCATGAATGCGGCTTCGCCCGGTGTGATCGCCGTCTTCCATCCCAACGAGCACTACGCTACCGATGCAGCCTACCTGGAAGCCCTGGCCGCGGCGATGCAGCAAGAGTACGAGCTGATCGTCAATGCCGGCCTGGTTCTCCAGATCGACTGTCCCGATCTGGCCATGGGGCGGCACATCCGATTCCGTGACGCCACCGACGCGGTGTTTCTTCGCCAGGCAGCATTGCAGGTGGAAGCTTTGAATCACGCTCTGCGCAACGTGCCTGCGGATCGTGTCCGCATGCACGTCTGTTGGGGCAACTACGAAGGCCCCCACGTGCACGACATCCCGCTGGAGCAGATTCTCGACTTGATCCTCGAGGCCAAGCCGCAAGCGATTCTTTTCGAAGCTTCGAATCCGCGCCACGCCCATGAGTCGGAAGTCTGGGCAACAGCCAGCATTCCTGACGACACGATCCTGATCCCCGGCGTCTTGGATAGCACGACCAACTATGTCGAGCATCCGAGGTTGGTGCAGCAGCGCATCTTGCGTTTCGCCGACCTGGTGGGACGCGAGCGCGTGCTGGCGGGCTCCGACTGTGGCTTCGGCACCTTTGCCGGCTTTGGTGCCGTGCACCCTTCGATCGCCTGGGCCAAGCTGGCGGCGATGGCGGAAGGTGCAAACCTGGCATCTGAAGCGCTGTGGCAGTAACGGAGGATCAGCATGGCACGCTATCTCAAGACCGGATCGGAGGACGAGGGCTCGTTGGCTGCGGAAGGCAAGGTGCGCCAAGTCGTCGAAGAAATTCTGCACGAGGTCCGCTCGCGAGGCGACGAAGCGGTGCGCGAGCTGTCCGCCAGGTTCGACCAATGGAATCCGCCCAGCTTTCGCTTGAGCGCCGCCCAGTGCGAGGAGGCGCTGGCTTCCCTGCCCGAAGAGACGGTGGCGGATATCCGCTTCGCTCAGGAGCAGGTCCGCACCTTCGCCCAGCACCAGCGGGCCGCGCTGCGGGACATCGAAGTCGAAACGCTGCCCGGGATCGTCTTGGGCCACAAGAACATTCCGGTCGAAAGCGTCGGCTGCTACGTGCCCGGCGGGCGGTATCCCATGGTCGCCTCGGCGCACATGAGCGTGGTCACGGCGAGAACGGCCGGGGTCGAGCGCGTCGTCGCTTGCACCCCACCGATCCATGGAGAGATACCCGCGGCGACCGTTGCGGCCATGCATCTCGGCGGAGCGGACGAGATTTACATCCTGGGCGGCGTGCAGGCGATCGCATCGATGGCCCTGGGGACCGAGAGCATCGCGCCGGTCGATGTCCTGGTCGGACCGGGGAACGCCTATGTTGCCGAGGCGAAGCGGCAGCTGTTCGGCGGGGTGGGCATTGATCTCCTCGCCGGACCGACCGAAGTCTTGATCGTCGCCGACGAGACCGCCGATGCGGAGATGGTCGCAACGGATTTGCTCGGCCAGGCCGAGCATGGCCCGACGTCGCCCGCGGTCCTGATCACCACCAGCAGCGAGCTGGCCCATGCTACGATCGAGGAGATCGAGCGCCAGCTAGAGACGCTGCCGACGGCTGATATCGCGAGTCGAGCCTGGCAAGACTGCGGACAGATCATCCTGGTCGAGAGCTTGGAAGAGGCCTGCCGCGAAGCGGATCGAATCGCCAGTGAGCATGTGCAGATCCTGACCCGTGATGACGACTACTTCCTTGAGAACATGCGCAACTACGGCGCTCTCTTCCTCGGCCCTCGGACCAATGTGGCCTATGGCGACAAAGTGATCGGCACGAATCACACTCTGCCGACGAGGAAGGCCGCACGGTACACGGGCGGTCTGTGGGTCGGCAAGTTCCTCAAGACCGTCACATACCAGAAGGTCCTGACGGACGAAGCATCCGCCATGATCGGCTCCTATTGCTCACGCTTGTGCGAGATCGAGAACTTCTGGGGCCACAAAGCACAGGCGGATCTTCGGGTGACGCGCTTCGCCGAGCCGTCGAATCCGGCACACGAACCAGGCGTTGGTCCGCCAACGAGTGCGTGAAAAGACTACGAGATGCCGAAAAGCGGCAAGGGATCGCAGAAGGGAAGGCCGACGAACCGCCGGGTGACGTCGTACGACGTCGCCCGGCATGCCTCGGTTTCGCAATCGGCGGTTTCCCGCTGCTTCAAGCCGGGAGCGTCAGTCTCCGAAAAAATGCGCGCCCGGGTCATGAAAGCGGCGGAAGACCTCGGCTATCAGCCGAACGCCATCGCGCGTAGCCTGATCACACGCCGATCGAACATGGTCGCGGTCGTCATCTCGCAGCAGACCAACCTCTATTATCCGGAAGTCCTGGTGCAACTCAGTCTGCGATTCTCGGAGCGTGGCGTGCGAGTACTGCTGTTCACCCTCGAGTACGAGAGCGATATCGACGTGATGCTCGACCAGATTCTCCAGTACCAGGTCGATGGCGTCGTCGAAGCGGCACGGCTTTCCAGCGAGCAGATCGATGCGGTCGAACGGCGCGGCATCCCGCTCGTGTTCTACAACCGGTCGCTCAAGGGGCGGAGCGTCAGCGCAGTCTGTTGTGACCAGTCCGAGGGCGAGAGGCAGCTGGTCGATAGCCTGGTCGAGGCGGACCACAGATCCTTCGGTCTGATCAGCGGTCCGGAAGACTCCGCGGTCAGCATGGAGCGAACGCGAGGTGCGCTCGAGCGCCTCGAAGAGCTGGGCATCGAAGCGGTGACGGTCTTGCCCGGGGACTTCAGCTACGAAAGCGGAGCGAACGGCTTACTCGAGCTCAAAGAGCAGTTGGGGGACCTGCCGGATGCCGTCGTCTGCGCCAACGACGTCATGGCGATCGGCTGCATGGACGCCGCCCGCTACCGGTTGGGCCTCGCAGTCCCCGACGATCTTTCGGTCGTCGGATTCGACGGCGTCGGTCCGGCGCAGTGGGCAAGCTACGATCTGACGACTGTCCGCCAGCCCGTCGGGAGGATGGCCGAGGCGGCGGTGTCGATGATCCTCGAGCGGGTGGAGCGCCCCGACCTGCCGCCAGAAAAGCGAACCTTCTCGGGCGTTCTGGTCGACGGTAGCTCGGCCCGAATGGCCCGGCGCGGGTGAGTCGCCATGCCGGGAAGCAGCGCGCTGGTCCTCTTGGGCGGCATGATGTGCGACGAGCGGCTGTGGGCGCCGCAGATCGACGACCTGCGGCGCCGTACCCGAGACCTCCTGGTCGGTGATTTGACCCGGTCCTCATCGGTCGAGGGCATGGCCCGGGACGTCCTGGCCGAGGCGCCGGAACGCTTCGCTTTGGCGGGACTGTCGATGGGTGGCATCGTTGCGTTCGAAGTGTGGCGTCAGGCGCCGGAGCGAATCAGTCACCTCGCATTGTTCGATACGAATGCCGCTGCAGAGGTACCGGAGCGTCAGGCCCGGCGGGCGGACGAGATCCGCATCGTGCGCAACGGCGGGCTGCGAGAGCTGATGATCGAACAGTTCAAGCCGCACTACCTCGGTGCGCGGTCGCGGGCGAACGCGGCGTTGTTGGAGGTGATTCTCGACATGGCGGTAGATCTCGGCAGCGGCGTTTTCGAGCGCCAGTCCTTGGCCCTCAGAGACCGGCCGGACAGCCGCACAACCCTCGGCACGATCACCTGCTCGACCCTCGTGGTCGGTGGACGCGAGGATGCCCTCTGCCCGCCGAGCTATCACGAGCTCATCGCGGCCGGCATTCCGCGAGCCCAGCTGACCCTGCTCGAGAACTGTGGCCACATGACGCCGCTCGAGCGGCCCCGAGCCACATCGAGGCTGTTGCACCAGCTGATTCAGGCGACGGGCGATCTGCCGGCGAGCGGCCGGACTGCGGAGCCGCGGAATGCCTGAGACCCGTCGACGGATGTTCCGGCAACGGCTGCTCGCCCGGGAGCTGTTGGTGGGAACCTGGATCAAGACGCCGTCGCCGCTGGTGTGCGAGGTGTTGGGCAAGTCCGACCTGGATGCTCTCTGCCTCGACGCGGAGCACGCGCCTTTCGGCCGGCTCGAGCTCGACGCCTGTATTGCGGCGACTCGCGCCACCCGTCTGACGCCGCTGGTGCGGGTGCCGCTAGGCGCTCCGCACCATATCTTGAATGCGCTCGACTGCGGCGCGACCGGTATCGTCGTCCCGCACGTTCGCACGGCCGAAGAGGCCGAAGCAATCTGCAAGAGGAGCCTCTACGGCCCGAGCGGTCGAGGCTTTGCGGGCTCGACACGTGCGGCACGATTCGGTGGCAAGGCGATCGCCGATCACCTGCGTCAGAGCGCCGAGGAGACGACGATCATCGCGCAGATCGAGGACCTCGAAGCGCTGGACGCGATCGAGGAGATCGCCGCGGTGGAAAGGCTCGACTGTCTGTTCATCGGCAGGATGGACTTGACGGTGGCGTTGGGGAAGACGGATCCGGCGGACGCCGTGGTCGTCCAGGCGGTCGAACGGATTTGCGCCATCGGCCGCGAAGCCGGCAAGGCTATCGGCATGTTCGTCGCCAGCGCCGAAGAAGCTCAGCAGTGGAAGGCCAAGGGGGCGTCCCTTTTTTTGCTGGCGTCGGACCATGCGTTTTTGGTCGCCGGCGCCCGCGCTCTCACCTCCGCGCTCCGCGGAGCGTAGCGCGACTCGGTTCTGCTCCGCCCAGTCATCGCAACAGCTCGATGGACGTCCACTTGCCAAACAAAATAAGCTGTTGTAGCATATTATGAATCCCGAGCAGCCATCTCAAGCATCTTTGGAGGACGACCATGCGTACCTCACTCCGCCACCAGCTCTCTCTGGTCCTATGGGTGATCGGACCCTTCCTTTGTCTTGGCGTCAGCCCGACGCCCGCACAGGCTTCGCCTGTCGTTCAGTTCGACCTGGCCGTCAGCCCAGCCCGGCCATCGACGACCGATGCCCTGGTCGCCACGCTCAGCGGCACGGGCTTTAACCCGGACGTGACGGCGATCGAGATCGGCGACGGCACCGTCGACCTCCTCTTTGAGGACATCCTCCCGCCCATCCTCCCGCCGGGCCCGGCCGACTTCACGATCCATCGGCTGATTCAGCCTCTGCCCGCGGGCTTCTGGGAGGTTCGCCTGGTCGACGCCACCTCCAGCTCTCTCCCGATCCTGGATTCGCAGTTCTTGATCGTGGCCGACTTCGGCATCGAGCTGACGCCCACCGCGCCCACCCGCGACGATCGGGTGACCGCCCGTCTGACCGGCTGGCGCATCTGCTCCTTCTTCGACCCAGTGGTCGTCGAGCCGGGGCGCATTCGCATCGGCATGACCCAGTTCCCAGTTTGTGATCCGCCGGTCAATACCGGCCCGTTCGACGAAACCGTCGACCTCGGGCGGCTGCCGCCCGGCGACTACGTCGTCGAATTCGTGCTCTCCGCCCACCCGCGGGACATCCTGCTGGCCGAGACCGCTCTGCAAGTGACGCCGATCGGCGCTTGCCAGCCGCGGCACGACACCCTTTGCTTGACCGGGGGTCGGTTCAAGGTCCGCGCCTTCTGGTACACCGAGAGCGGCGACACCGGAGAGGCGATCGCCGTCAGCCAAACACCCGACACCGGCCTCTTCTGGTTCTTCAACGACCGCAATCTCGAGTTGATGGTCAAAGTGCTGGATGCCTGCGACACCGTTTTCAACAGCTTCTGGGTCTTTGCCGGCGGCCTGACCGACGTCGGCGTGTCCCTGGTCGTTACCGATACCGAGACCGGCGAGCAGGCTTTCTACGAAAATCTGCCGGGCGAGCGATTCGCCACGGTGACCGACACTGCGGCGTTCCGGACTTGCCCGTGAACGGGGATTGGGTGCAGCCAGAACCTCGACTGTGACCAACGGACTGTGACCGAAATGGACTGCGTCCGAAGTAGACTGCGATCGAAGTGGCTGATACCTCGAGACGCGGATACCTCGAAACGCGGAACGCGTGACAAACTTCGAACGCTCGACAGCGGGCGCCGGGCGTTGTACGACGTCTAGGGGGTGGGAACGGCCTCGCCGCCATCCAATCCGGCCGGGCCGTCGCCGTCGGCGCATCGTGATGCTGCTGAGCGTGGTGTTGGCAAGCTGTGGGGGCACACCGCCGCCCGAGCCTCTCAGCCCCAGCCGGCCCGATCTCATCCTCATCGTCATTGACGCGCTGCGACGCGACCACGTTGGATTCCACGGCCAACCGGCGCCGACGACACCTCAACTCGATCGGCTCGCCGCTTCCGGGGTCGTGTTCGACAACGCCTACGCGCACGCGCCGCAGACTTTCAACTCGACCGCCGCCTTGCTGACCTCGCGCTACTTCCCCTGGTTGGCCGAACAACAGGAGACAGGTCTCGCAGGCGCGCCGCCTGAGAACCGGTACTTCGCCTTGGCCAGCGCCAACCGGACGCTGGCCGAGGCGCTGAAGGACGCCGGCTACCAAACGATGGCCGTGTTGACCAACCCCCACCACTGGGCCGGCTCGGGCTTCTGGCAGGGCTTCGAGCACCCCATTTACCTCACCGCCGATTCCCGAGCTGCTGCCTACGCCCGCGCCGACCGGGTGCACGCAGCGTTCCTTGATTGGTTCGACCGGGCGCTCCAACCAGGACCTTACTTTGCCTACCTCCACTTCATGGACGTCCACAATCCCTATCGGGCTCCGCGTGCGATCCAGCGCCAGTTCGTCACCGCCCGGGGCGAAGACCGATACACCAACGGCCTTCCGCGGGAAGACGCCGTGCCCTCGGCAGAAGACCTGGTCTTCATGC
>JBCCGX010000471.1:0-7569 GCA_039029035.1 Acidobacteriota bacterium
CACTTCGAGGCTCGGCGGCACCGCCACACCAACCGTGGCAACGTCGTCGACCCACTGCCGCCAAAGGCCGGCCGGCAAGTCGAGATGGCTGATCATCTGCCGTTCGCAGAGGCGAAGGATCTCGAGGCTCGAAAGCTCGGTTATCCGCGGTTCGAGCACTAGACTGGCGCCGCGGGCGAGGGTGGGAAAGATCTGCACCGCCGAGGCGTCGAAGCTGAACGACGCGAAGTGCAAAAAACGATGGCGCGGCTCGAGGCCTGTCGCCTCGGCGATCGCATGGGCGAAATTCATCAACGAGCGGTGCGACACGACGACCCCCTTGGGGCGCCCGGTCGAGCCCGAGGTGTAGATCACGTAGATGGCATCGTCGGGCCGGCTTCCAGCTGAGAGATTGGTTGGATCGAGGCTGGCGAAGACCTCTTGGTCTCGGTCGAGGTAGAGCACCGGTGGTGCGCCGTCCGGCAAGCCTTCGGCCAGGCGCCGATCGCTCAGGACCATGGGTACCTGGGCGTCGCTGAGCATGGTCGCCAGGCGCTCCGGCGGGTAGGAGGGATCGAGTGGCACATAGATCCCCCTAGCCTTGAGGATGGCGAGGATGGCGAGGATGGCGAGCGGCGAGCGGCTGGATAGGATTGCCACCCGCTCTTGTGGGCGTAGCCCTAAGGCGCGTAGATGGCGCGCCAACTGGTTACCGCGGGCGTTGAGTCCGCCGTAGGTCCAGTACTCGCTGCCACACACCAAGGCCAGGTCATCGGGAGCCGCCGCCGCCCGTTGCTCGAAGACGTGATGGAAACAACGCTGCGGCCCACCCGTAGCCGATCCGGTGTCGGCGCCGAGCACTTGCCGCCTCTCCTCGGACGACAGCAGATCGCAGCGTTCGTAGCGCCCTTCGGGATCTCGGACCAGCGCCTCGAGCGCGGCCACGTAGTAGCCGCCGATGTTCGCCACCTGCTCCGCGGCCAGCTCGCCGCCATCGTAGTCGAGCCCCAGGCTGAGGCGGGTCGTGCCCGGATCAAGACCGAAGTTGACCCCGAAGGGATAATTCGCTTCTTCGAGCACCTCGCCACCGATGACCTCGATCCCTTCGAGGTCCGAAACGCCCTCGTAGACATGAAAGCTGACGAAGTTGAAGGTGGTCTCGAACAGCGACTGAGCGTTGAATTCTCGGTGTAGCTCGGCCAGCGGGAAGCGCCGGTGGGGCAGCATCTGGGTCTCGACCTCGAAGCAAGCTCGTACCAGATCCCGCCAGCGTCCGCCGGCGAGCTCGAGGCGTAGCGGCAGGGTGTTGAGGAACAAGCCGAGCACTCGCTCGCCGTCGGCGGTCTCCGGTCGGCCGTTGGTTACCAGGCCGGTGATCACCTCCAGCTGATCGGTCAAGCGCTGCAAGACCCGCAGATGGGTCGCTAGGAGCACGCTCTTGATCGGAACCCCGAGGGTGCGGGCGAGGCGATCGGCCCCTTCGCCGATCGACGGCGGAACCGGCACCTCGAACCGGTGGACCCGCTGCGCTTGCCGCTGGGCTTCCGGCCAGCGCGGCAGCCGGGTTGCCGGTGCGTTGCGCAGTCGATTCTCCCAGTAGTGCCGGCTAGCCGGCGTCGCCAGGGTCTGGCGCTCCAGCGCCACATAGTCGCGGAAGGTCGCCGTCGGCGGCGGCGCCGCCGGCTCGGCCTTGCCAAGCCGCGCCAGGTAGCGACGGAACAGCTCGGCGAGCATCGATGCCATGCTCCAGCCGTCGACGATGGCGTGGTGGATGCTGACCGCGAAGATCAGCTCGTCCGCGCTCAGCCGGTGCAGGTGGATGCGCAGCAGCGGCGGGTGTTGCCAGGCGATCTTGGTACGCTGCTCACGCCGCTTCCAGGTATCGAGCGCCGTTGCCTGATGCGCCTCGCTGAGTGCCCGCAGATCGATCTCGAGCAGCGGAATCTCGGCCTGCCTGTGGACCAGCTGCAGCGGTTCGCTGAATTCGCTGAGCTCGAAGGAGGTGCGCAGGATCGGATGGGCCGCGGCGAGCTCTCCGAGAGCGGCGCGCAGCGTTGCGAGATCGAGCCGCGTCGCCAGGCGATAGGAGAAGATATCGTGATACACCGCCGAATCCGGGTGGTACTGGCTGTGGAAGACCATTCCGGTTTGCAGGCGGCTCAGCGGGTAGGCGTCTTCGATGCCCGGAGGCAAACGCTCGTGGTCGGCGGCCGTCAGCAGATCGAAGGGGGCTGTCGTCGCGCTGTCTTCCTCGTTCACTGACCCGCCGTCCGGCGCGGCGGCGAGCACCTGGGCCTGCTCTTCGATGGTCGGATGGCCGACGATCTGTTCCAGGGTCAGAGCGAGCCCGCGGTCACGCGCAGCCGACAGCACGGCCAAGCTGCGGATGGAGTCGCCGCCAAGAGCGAAAAAGCTATCCTTAACCCCAATCTGCTCGACCCCGAGGACTTCGCTCCACACTTCGGCCAGCAACTGCTCCTGGGCCGTCCGGGGCGCCACGAAGACTTGCTCCAGCTCGGGTCGTTCACCGCCGGGCACGGGCAGCGCGCGGCGATCGATCTTGTTGTTTTGAGTCAGGGGAAGGGTGTCGAGCAAGACGAAGCTCGCCGGAACCATGTACTCGGGCAGGCGCTCCGCGAGCGCCCGGCGCAGTTCTTCGATTGCCGGCGGCTCGGCGGTGCAGGTCAAATAGGCGACCAGTCGATCCTGGCGCTCGATCACCACCGCTTCGCGCACTTGCTCATGCCGCAACAGCGCCGCTTCGATTTCTCCCAACTCGATCCGGAAGCCGCGAATCTGTACCTGGTGGTCGCGGCGCCCACCGTATTCCAGGTCGCCGTCCGGCCGCCGAAGCCCGAGGTCGCCGCTGCGGTAGAGGCGCCCGCCGCAGTGCGTCGAGAACGGGTCCGGCACGAAGCGCTCAGCGCTCAACCCTGGGCGGCCGAGGTAGCCTCGCGCCAGACCAGGCCCGGCGACCGCTAGCTCGCCGGATACGCCGATCGGAACCGGTCGCAGCTGTGGATCCACTGTATAGAGGCATAGGTCGGCCAGGGGTATACCGATCGGGCTGACGCTCTCCACCTGGTCACGTTGCTCGATCCGACGTTCGGTGACGTGCACTGTCGTCTCGGTGATGCCGTACATGTTGATCAGCCGCGGCCGATGGTCGCCGTGTCGCTCGAGCCACGAAGCCAGCGCTGGCGGCGCCAACGCCTCGCCGCCGAAGATCACCAGCCGGAGATCGAGGTTTGCGCCGACCTCGGCCTCGGCTTGGATCAACTGGCGGAAGGCGGAGGGGGTCTGATTGAGCACCGAGACGCCTTCGTCTTGGAGCAGCTGTAGGAAGTCTTCCGGCGCCCGCCGGGTCGCCTCCGGGACCACCACCAGCCGCCCGCCGTAGGCCAGCGCGCCCCACAGCTCCCAGACCGAGAAATCGAAGGCGATCGAGTGGAACAAAGACCACACGTCATCGTTGGAGAGGCCGAAGCGTTCCGCGGTCACCGCGAACAGGCGAGTCACGTTGCGGTGACTCACCGCCACGCCCTTGGGCTTCCCTGTCGAGCCCGAGGTATAGATGACGTAGGCCAGGTGATCGGGATCGACAGCGGCCGGCCGCCCAGTTGCCTGTGAGGCCGGCAGTGTGGCTGCGAGGTCCTCCGCATCCAGACAGACGAGCTGCCTGCCTGGGGCCGAGCCGGTGCGGGCAGCAAGCGGTTGCGATGTCACCACCACCGAGGCCTCGGCGTCGGACAGCATGAAGCTCAGGCGTTCGGTGGGAAAGGCCGGGTCCAGAGGCAGATAGGCGCCCCCAGCTTCGAGGATACCCAGTACTCCGACCACCATTGCCAACGAGCGCTCCAAACAGAGACCGACCACCACCTCGGGGCCGACGCCGAGGGCGCGCAGTTGACCTCCCAAGCGCTCGGCATAACCGGCGAGCTCGCGATAGCTCAGCTGACGTCCCTCGCAGACCACCGCAATCGCGTCTGGCGCGCGCTGGGCCTGGGCCGCGAAACGGGTGTACAAGCTGCCATCGAAGGCACCGGTAACCGGTCGGTCCTGCCACGATCGGAGCAACTGTTGGCTTTCGGCGGCGGAGAGCATCGGCAGCGCTTCGAGACGTGCCTCCGGGGTCTCGATCATGGCCTCGAGCAGGCTTCGTAAGTGGCCCAGCAAGCGCGCGGCGGCAGTCGACTCGAATCGGTCCTCGGCAAAGGTGAGTCGCAATGACAGCACCTCGCGCAGACTGGCCGCGAGGGTCAGCGGGTAGTCGGTGCTCTCTCTCGCGCGCACGTCGCGGATCTCGAGCTCGAGCTCGCCGGCGCTGTCGGCTTCCAGGCGCGGGAAGTTCTCGAACGCGAAGATGCTCTCGAAAAGCGGCGCATCCACCGGCATTTCGGCCCAGCGTCGGATCTGAGTGAGGGGCGCGTAGTCATATTGACGCTGCTCTGCCTGGCGCTGCTGTTGCCATTGGAGCCACGGGATCGTGCGCGCCCTAGACTCGACCTGCACCGGGGCTGGCAGGGTGTTGATGAACAGGCCGATCATCGACTCGACAGCCGGCATCTCAGCCGGCCGGCCGGCGACTACGACGCCGTAGATCACGTGGCTCAGGCCGCCATAGCGCGCCAGCAGCAGCGCCCAGGCGCCCTGGACCAGGGTGTTGACGGTGACCCGGCAGCGGCCAGCGAGGGCTCGTAGCGCCTCGGCGTCGGCCGTCGCCAGACCACTGATCAGCTCACGGAAGCCGCCGCCGACCGGCTCCGCGCGCTGCGTTGCCAGCGGCGTGGGATCGGTGAAGCCGGCGAGCTGCTGACGCCAGAACTCCTTGGCGGCGTCGAGGTCTTGCTGCTGCAGCCAGGCGATGTAGTCGCGATAGGGAGGCGGCGTCGGCAGGTCCAGCGGGTGGCCGGCGACACTCGCCCGGTAGAGAGCGAGCAGCTCGCCCAACAGGAGCGGCGTCGACCAGCCGTCGAGCAGCAAGTGATGGAAGCTCCACATGAAGCGGTATTGCTGCGCCTCCTCGCGGATCAGGGTGAGGCGCATCAACGGCACTGAAAGGAGGTCGAATCCCTGTTGCTTCTCTTCGGCCAGCCGCTCCTGGAAGCGCTGCTGGCGTTGCGCCACCGGCAGCTCTCGCCAATCGAGCCGCTCGAACGGCAGCTCGACACGGCGACGCACGACCTGCATCGGCTGGTCGAGACCCTGCCACAAGAACCCGGTGCGCAGAATCGGATGGCGGTCGATCAGGCGCTGCCAGGCGTCGGCGAAAGCGGTTTCGTCGAGCGGCCCGTGCAGGGTACAGCTGAGCAGGTTGACGTAGACTCCCGGCGTCGAGGCTAGAAGACTGTTGAAGAGGATGCCTTGCTGCAGCGGCGAGCCGGGGTAGAGATCTTCGACGTCCTCCCGCGGCTCGGCCCAACCTCCTGCGCTCAAGAGGTGCGCCACCTGTTGTCGCCCGGCGCGATCGAGCTCGGCGAGCGGGAAGGGTTTGCCAGGCCAGGTCTCGGCGCCGGCCTCCCGACAGTGTTGGGTCACGATGGCCAAGACATCCAGGAAGCGGTCGTTCAGGCGCTCGATGGTGGCGCGGTGATGCCGATGCTCGCTATAGCGCCAAGTCAGACGCAGACGCTCGCCGGTTACCGCGCCGGACACCTCGAGCAAATGGCTGCGTCGAGACCGCGGACTGCGGGTCGGACCGGCCGACTCCGCCGCTGGACCGAGCCAAGTCGTCGGTAGCGTTTGATCGAATTGGCCGAGGTAGTTGAAAGACACCTCGGCAGATGGCCGCGTACGTAGGGCCGCGGCCGGCCCCTCGGCGTCGCTCGAGTAGCGCAGCAAGCCGTAGCTCAGACCGTTGTCAGGCAGCCGGTCGAGAGCCTGACGGACCTGCCGCAGCTCAGCCTCGAGCGCCGCCGCCGGCGCGACCTCCAGCCGTACCGGATATTGGCTGGTAAACCAGCCGACGGTGCGTGATACGTCAGCGTCGTCAAAGAGATCCTCGCGTCCATGTCCCTCGAGGTCGATGACAACCGAGGGACTGTTGCTCCACTCGGCTATCACCCGCGCCAGAGCAGCGAGCAAGACGTGCTGAATCCGTGCGTCGAAGATCGCTGGCGCCTGCTGAAGTAGGACACGCGTCTCTTCCTGTGACAGTGCGGCGGTCACCTGGCGCGTCGAGGCGACCGTGTTGTCGGCTGTCGGCCGTAGGCCGTCGAGGGGCAGGCGCGATTCTTTGTCGTGCGTCTGCGCCAACCATGTTTCGAGCTCGGCTCGAGCCTCGCCTTGAGCGTGCTGAGCGAGGCGCTCCGTCCATTCCGGGAACGATGTGGCCTTGGACGGCAGCGCCGCCCCGGTTCCACTCTCCAGCTGATCGTGGAGCGCCTGGAAGTCTTCCAGAAGGATGCGCCACGAGATTCCGTCGACCGCCAGGTGGTGGATGATCCACAGCAAGCGATCGGGCGGCGTGCCCGCGGTTTGAAAATGCGCCAGGCGGCAGATCGGTCCGGCGGCCAGGTCGAGCGAGGTTTGCAGCTGGATTGCCGCCGTCTCGATCGCCGAGCGGCAGTGCGCTGGCGTCAGGGCGCGCAGATCGACTTGCAACCAAGGTCGTGGACCAGACGGCCAAACGATTTCCTGCTGCCATGTGGTGCCGCGGTGCCGCAGACGCAGCCGAAGGGCGTCGTGGTGTGCCAGCAGGTGCTCGAAGGCGTGGGCCGTCACCGCCGGGTCGAGACGTCGAGAGCTTGCCAGTAGCAGACTTTGGTTGAAGTGGTGAGGCTCGGCAAAGTCCTGCTCGAGAAACCAGTGCTGGATCGGCGACAGGGTCACCGGTCCGTGCAACGGGCCCTGCGCCGTTCGCACGGCTGAACTGTCGGCTGCGACCGCGGCCAGCTCGCGGATCGTCTGGTGCTCGAAGATCTGTCGTGGGTTGAGCCCCAGGCCAGCCTGGTTGGCGCGGGCGACGATCTGCAGGCCAAGGATCGAGTCACCGCCGAGCTCGAAGAAGTTATCGTCGATCGCCACCTGCTCGGCGCCGATCACCGCCTGCCAAATTTCGACCAACTGTCGCTCGGCGTCAGTCCGTGGAGAGGCCGCACTGCCACTCGCCAACCCTGCGGCCGGCAGTGGCCGGCTCAGCAGCTCGGCGCGATCGACCTTGCCGCTGGCTAGCACCGGCAGTGCCTCGAGGGAGACGAAGGTCGAGGGGATCATGTAGGGCGGCAGCTGCTCCTTGAGCCGCGTGCGCAGCGCCGCTGTCGCGAGCACTTCGCCATTGGCCGGCACCCAATAGGCCACCAGCCGCCGGTCATCTGCTGATCCTTCGTGCAGTAGGACCGCCGCTTCGTTGACCTCGGGCAAGGCGGCGAGCGCGCTTTCGATCTCACCGGGCTCGACGCGAAAGCCGCGGACCTTGACCTGATGATCGGCGCGACCCAGAAAGCTGATGCTGCCATCGGGCAGGTAGCGGGCCAGATCGCCGGTACGGTACAGGCGTGCACCCGCTCCCTCGGCTAACGGATCAGGCACGAAGCTGCAGGCTGTCGGAGCAGGCCGGTGCAGGTAGCCGCGGGTGACGCCGGCGCCGCC
>JBCCGX010000472.1:0-7568 GCA_039029035.1 Acidobacteriota bacterium
AACAACAGACCCGAGACCAGAAAACCGCTGAGCACGAAGAAGAGATCGACCCCGATCCAGCCGCCGCGAAACCAGGCTTGGGTGACCTGGTGAAGGAGCGGACTGACTTCCGGCGGACAGGGCGTCATGTGGCGTCCCAGAACCAGAAGGACGGCGACAGCCCGCAGTATGTCGATCTGTTGGAAACGATGCATGAGGGCGGTAGGCCACCTGGCGAAGACTCGAGACGCGAGACCATTATAGGCACCGGTCAAGGCCGCAATTGATATCGGTTCTGTCCGCACGCGGAGTCTGGCGGCTCCTCTCCAGCCTGCCGGCTGCATCCCAGCACCTTGGAGTCGAGGCGGTCTAAGTAAGCATTCCGCATAGACGGTTCGCCTGGGCAGGGATAGGATCGGGTGACCCATCGTTTTGCTGCCAGTTCACCGACGCATCGAGGAGAACCCGATGAAGAAGAAGCGCACCCCGAAGAAGCTCCACCTGTGCAAAGAAACGCTGAAGAGCATCACCGAGCTCAAGGACGTCAACGGTGCCGGCTCACAGAATCGACTCTGCGCTGGCTACACCGTCGTCATCGGCCCGTGTATCCCGACCCAGGGCGGGGCTGGCTGTATCTAGCTCACCTGTATCTAGCTCGCATATCCCTCGAGGTCGCGTCGAGCCCTCGAGGGATGACTTGATTGGCTTCTCGCCGGAGCTCGGAGAGCTGGCAGAGGCTCGAGCGGTTCAGGGTGCGGCGCGTGTGTTACTTCCCGCGCGACCGCAACCGCCAAAGCAGCGACAGGGCGTAAGCCCCTGAAGCGGCGGCGCCGAGACGCAGCAGTTGCACCCACACCGGCCGCTTGCGCGGGATCAGGTTGCCGTTCAGGTAACGCTTCCGGCACTCGGCGCGGCGCAGCTTGCCGCTCGGGGTCTTGGGGACGCAGTGCGGCGGCACGCATTCGACCACGTCGGGCGACGACTTGACCACCGCTCGAACCCGGTGTTTGATCTCCGAGGCCATCCGCTGTTTCTCTTCGGGATCCGTCTTGCGGGTCTCGGCGATCACCACCAGGCTCTCGCTGCCGGTCTTCGGATTGGCGACACCGAAGGCCGCGACGCAGCCCCGGCGCACGCCCTCGACGTCCGCCGCCGCGATCTCGACCTCCGCCGGGTCGATGTTGCGCCCCGCCTTGATGATCAGATCCTTCACCCGGCCTGAGATGAACAGATCGCCGTCAGCAAGGTAGCCGCGATCGCCGGTGCGGGTCCAGCCGTCGGCGGTGCGGATCGCGGCGGTGGCTTCCGGGTTGAGGTAGTAGCCCGGCGTTGCAGAAGGACCGCGGAACTGGATGTGGCCTTCCGTCCGTTCGTCCACGGGCACGTCGTCGTCATCGACCAGGCGAACTTCGTGGTTGGCGATGGCGCGGCCGACGGCGACGAACTGCAGGGTTTCGCTGGCGGTCTCGGCGTCTTGGGGCTCGTCGGCCGGAACCGCACGGCCGCTGCGCTGGAACGCATCTCGCTCGATGCGATCGATCCGCGGCGGCTCGGCGCGCGGTGGGAAGCTCACCGCCACGGCATTCTCTGCCAGGCCGTAGACCGGCTTCATCGCCTCGGCTCGGAAGCCGCAGGCGGCGAAGCGCTCACAGAAACGTCGAATCGTCTCGGGATTGATCGGCTCGGCGCCGTTCAGCGCCATGCGCCAGGAGGAGAGATCCAGATCGGCAAGGTCGCGGTCGCGGACCCGGCGCAGACAGAGCTCGTAGGCAAAGTTGGGTGCCGGGGACAAGCTGCCGCGGTAGGTGCCCATCGCCTCCAGCCAGCGCTTCGGCCGGCGGAGGAAATCGAGCGGCGAAAAGCAGACCATCTCGAGGCCATGGCACAGGGCGAAGAGCCAGCAGCCGATAAGGCCCATGTCGTGATAGAGCGGCAGCCAACTGATCACCACATCGTCGCGCCGGACCTGAACCGCCTCGCCGATGGCGTGGATGTTGGCGATCAGGTTGGCGTGGGTCAGGGTGACGCCCTTGGGATCGCCGGTGCTGCCCGAGGTGTATTGGATCAGCCCGAGATCCTGACCGTCGAGCTCCGGCCAGAGCGAAGGGTCCGGCAGCTGTGCCGCATCGCTACGACCTTCGGTCGCCAGCGTCTCGGCGGTCGCGATGGTCTGCAGGCTCTCTACCTTGGGGCCGAGGAGCCGCGCCAGCGCGGTCATTTGCTGCTCGGTGATCAGGGCCGCAACCGCCGCGTTGCGCAGGATCGTAACCTGGCGTTCGGCGTACTCTTCCAACTGATCGACCCGTACCGGCGGATAGATCGGTACCGGCACCGCGCCGGCCACCAGGATGCCGGCGAAGCTGAAGAAGAAGTCCTTGCCGGTCGGCAGCATCAGGGCTACCGTTTGGCCCTTCTCGACACCCCGCGCCCGCAGGCCAGCGGCAATCGCTTCGGCTTCCTCGAGCAAGCCGGCAAAGGTCAGGATCTCGGCCTCCGCGCCGTCCTGCGGCAGGATCAGGTGCCTTGCCTCGGGCTTCTCCGCGGCGCGTTGCCGCAGGGCTTCAGTCAAGGTCGCGCCGCGGCTGGTCGCCCGGGCGGCGGGCTCGTCGGGGAAGGACAAAACTCGCGCTGGAGCGGTCTCCGCTGGAGCGGTCTCGGGTAATTGAGTTTCGACAGGCAAGATGCACCTCTGGATGGATGGAGCCAGGCGACTCGAAAGCTCGATGAATGGGAGCCGAGCGGCTCGATGACAGGTTGATGCGTGCGGCGAGGTAGGCTGCCTGCGCTATGCTACCATGAGACTGTACAGAAGGCCTTGACTCGGGGTTTCCAGGCAGGCGTCGAGCGCGGCCTTCGAGAGCCGAAAGCCCGCGGCCCGCGGCCGTCGATTCATCCCCGCGGGATCGGATCCAGGATCTCTCCCCCTGGCCCCACCCTCGGGTACGGGATGCCCTTTCGGCGGCAGTACTGCGCCAGCCGTTTGTAGCCCCACTCGAAGAGCAACGACTGACGCGTCACCTCATCCAGGCGCGGGGTGTCGTAGAGCCTGGCGGCAGCCCGTTGACGCTGCGCCTCGTACAGGATGATCGCCGCCGCCACCGAAACGTTCAGCGACTCCACCGCACCGACGATCGGAATCTCGATCGAGCCGTCGACCATCGCCTCCGTCTCGTCGCTGACGCCGTCCTTTTCGGTACCGAGCAAAATGGCGGTCGGCAGGGTGTAGTCGACGGTGCGGAAATCGCGCGAGCTCGGGGTCAGATGGGCCGCCAACACCCGGAAGCCGCGACGCCTTAACCAATCGATCCCTGCCTCAGTCGTCGAGTGCAGGTGCACTGGCACGTAGCGCCCCGTGCCCCCGGCGCTCGAGCGCCGCGCCTTGAAGCTGGCGGCGGCCGAGACGGCGTGGATCTCCGCCACGCCCACAGCATCACAGGTGCGAATGACCGCCGAGACGTTGTGCGGCTTGTGGACATTGTCCATCAGCACCGTCAGATCGGGCTGGCGGCGGTCGAGGATCTCGCTCAGGCGAGCGTAGCGGGCCGGCGTCATGGCCGGATCTTACCTTCAGTTGCCGGGAGCCGAGCGTCGACTATTGCTGCGTCGCTCAGACTGGTAAGTTCGACCTCGCTCGAGGATGAATCGAATGAAACGGTTGCACTACTGGATCGGCCTTGCCGGGGTGGTCACGTTCCTCCTCACCGGGCAGTACATGGATCGAGTCCACGACCACCTGCGTGGCATGCCCGAGGCGACCCGCATGCTCTATCGTGCCAACCACATCTACATCCTGCTCAGCGCGGCCCTCAACCTGGCCCTCGGCGTCTACCTGGTCCAACCGCGGCAGACCCATCGGGCCATCTTGCAGAACCTCGCGTCACTGCTGGTGCTCGCCGCCCCGTGGCTGCTGCTCTTCGGGTTCTTCACCGAGCCCCACATGGTGGAGCTCGCCAGACCCTACACCCGTGCGGCGCTCTACTCTGTCTTCGGAGCTGCGGCCGCTCTTGCGTACCTCGGAGTGTCGGGTTCGTCCGGTGGCTCGTAGTGCCCCGTTCGACGGTTCCCTTCGGCTTCCTCAGGTCCCTTCTCGCGACAGACTGTGTGACGCCTCTACAAGGGCGAATCATCATGCCTGCGGCGGCAGGCCGTCGCAGGCACAAGAAGGAGACTTTTCAGAAAGTCCTGGGCAAACGGGACATCAGGCCGACAGCGACTCCGGTACTAGCCGCTACAGGTTGATTTCAGGGCAGGGGCCACACGTGCCGGCTTCGTGGTCGTAGCATCCACACTCTCCCGTGTCGGGATTGCATACTGAGGTGAGTACGAAGACGTCATCGTTGTCGGCGTTGGTCGAGGGCGAGATCGCAAAAGTCCCCCAGCGCAGCGGTGTACCGTGTAACCGATTCATAATCGAACTCATCTCCTGGACTCTGCAGGTGATCTCTTCAAATAAGCGACCCATACGTTGGCGATCTTCACCCTTGAGAGGTTTCATCTTTCTCTGTCGATGCTTAGGCATGGCTATCTCCTCGTAATTCTGTTGTTCACCGCTCTGTGGCTTTCGAAAAAGCTCACTGCGTCGTCGCAGCTATAGACGAATCGGGGGAGCCTTTCTCCTCAATCGACAGGCTTTCTGCTGTTGGCTACGGCCAGCCGCGCAGGATTCGCCTCGGATATCTCGCGGTACCATTGGTTGGCGGCACTCGATAGTTGCCTTTTACCGATGGCCTTTGCGGCGATTGCTGAATGCGGCGATGAAGGTGCTTGACGATTAGAAGGTAGAGCGGATATATTTATAATTTGAGTTGATAGGGGGCCTGTCTTGCTGGCCGATTGCAAGCTGGCCATGGACCTGCGGTGCGCGTCCAGTTCGATGCTTCACGATTGATACGGGAAGGGAGTTTTATGCATTTTTTAGTGAAGTCAACCTCAGGTCCCAGCATTGCTTGTCGGCTCCTGGCAACGATAAGACATGGCTTCGAGAGGCGGAGTGTCTCAGCGCGGCTCGACTTTTGCCACGGGCTGCTAGGTTGCGTCCTGCTAGTTGGCGTCGTGCTGTTGCCTGCTTGTAGCGGAAGCCACTCGCCAGAGACTGACGTTCCAATAAGCGAATCGGTTTTTGTGTTCGCCGACACCATCGCTATGTCCGGTCATGGATTGTTGTTCGACAGCGGGATGAGAGAGATCAAGCTGACAGATCTGGTCATTACGACGCTGCAAGACTCGATTCTGGAAGAGATTTCGAGAAGGAAATTCAAAGGGCACATTGACCAGGAAGTCGCAGATGCCATCGCTAGCGCGCAGGACTTGATGCAAAGCGCAGCGCTGACCTTTGATGAGCAACGGCTGGTAAACAGTGCGATCATCGAAGCGCGCTTGCGTAGCACGCCAAAGAAATTCCGCGACAAGTATCTGTGGCGAAATCGTGTCCTTGCGTCGGCTCTCATGCGTCGCGGCGGCTTCGGCCCAGTGCCTCGTCCTTTGATTATCGAAGCCTGGCGCAGTCTCGATTTTATCGGGGCAGACTTTCAAGTTGTCGGCGATACGCCCTATATGAGTGATTGTCGTTCCAAGGGAGTTCCGATTCCGCCAGACTGGGCCGAGGATGGAACCGCGTGGGTGTTCCAGGGGCAACTGGAACAGAATCTCCTGGATCCGGGTGAGGATGCGGCGGTCTACACCTATAGTCACCCGTCTTTGCGAGGAGGGTGCATCGCCCTACCTAGAGGTGATGGTAGTCCTGGGAGTCTTGCTGGCATTATTTGTCAAAATGCAACCAACGGGCATGCCTGCTTCTGGGACAACAAGAAACGCGGACAAGTTGGCGTCATCGGTTGGAAAGGGCTGCGTCTCGTGATCGCAGACCTTCAGGACGCTACCGACCTGAGTACTAACTGTACTTCATGTCATAGCGGGGAGAACGTCTTCATCATTTCTCCTGATGATCCGACCTGGGCCAAGCTCCTGAGAGGCCCTTTGAACGGTCCCGATCCGGGGACCTTCACAACGCGGGTCGAATCCTCCTCGGAGCGTAATTCCCGAGGGCAGCCGCGGTACATTCCGTTGTCTCTGGGCCGAACCGGATGGGTGAACACGGAGCGCGCTATGACATGTGCTGGCGCCTGTCACGAGACGCCAGCGAATATCAACAGGCCTCCGATGCCTCCGGCCTGCGCCAACTCCGCGACGGATCCGAGGGATTGCTACGCTCGATGACGAAGATGTTCGTTCGGTCGTCCAACTGTACCGCTCGATACAGCTTGGGCACAGCCCATGGCTGAACTCGGCCTCGGAGTGGGAGGCGATGAAGACTTCGAGCTTCCCTCTGGGCCGTTCCAGAGTTCCAGCAGCGCTGGCGGGCCTGCCGCACGACTGTTCTAGAAGTCTCAGAACGCTTGCGCGTCACCCTCGGGACCATTGTAGAAATCGCAGGTCGCTTGTGGGCCAGCCGCAGGGCCATTGTAGAAATCCTAGAACGCTCGCGGGCCAGCCGCAGGGCCGTTGTAGAAATCCTAGAACGCTCGCGGGCCAGCCGCATGGTTGTCCTGGAAATCCCAAAATGCTCGGGTGGAAGTCGCACAGCCGTTGTAGAAATCCTGTAATGCTCATGTGGAAGCCGCACAGCCGTTGTAGAAATCCTAGAACGCTCATGTGGACGCCGCACGGACGTTATGGACCAGAGTTATGGCGAATCTAACGGCTACCGCTTGGTCGGTTCCTACGAAAGCGGTTTCGATTGTCACCGAACCGGAATTGCTGCTACTCGATCGTCTATTCGCTGGCAGGTGCCTCGCGCCGCGCCGCTTCCACCTGGAGGAAGAAGTGGCCCCACTCCTCGCCGTCGGCGCGATAGTGGATGAAGTCGGCAACTTCGCTCTCATCGAGGGCCACAGAGTCTCCGGCGTTCAAGTCTTCGATCAGGCTCGGTTGGTTGTTGAGCAGGCCGTGGATCTGGCCATCTTGCCAGGCCACGACCTCGACCCACATCCACTCCCTTTGTTGGGCTTCGTGTCGCACGAACGGCGCTTTGATCAGAATCCGCTCGTCGACGGAGAGGCCGGCGCGGAAGATCTTCGCCAGCTCGGGCAGCTGTGCTTGAGCCCGGGCCGCAGCTTCTTCGAGGACCGAAATCGCGGCTGCTCTTACGGTGTCTTCGGAACCGAAGGCCTGGCTTAGCAGGGCGAGCTGGCGCGCTTGCAGCGAGTCGCCCGGTTGCTGGTCGAAGGTCAGGACCAGCAGCAGGTTGTCCGGGTCGCCTTCCTGGTGTCGGCCGGCGGCGAAGCTCAGCAGCAGGTCTTCCTCGGCGTCGGCGAAGAGGGAGTCTCTCAGAAGGTCCCGTAAGCGCTGGCTGCGGATCTCACCGAAGCTCAGCGGTAAGAACGGAAGTTGCCGCACGATATTCCGTTCGACCAACACCTGAGCGGCGGCCTGCGTCAGCCACTGCATTTGCCGCGCGTAGCTCTTGGCGAAGCGCTCGACGCTGACATCGGGAGCGCCAAACTTACGCAGTCCTCGGCTCACCGCCCGCAAGCCTTCGCCCTGCGGGTACACCGCGAGCACGACGTGGTGAGGCACGTAGGGCACACCGT
>JBCCGX010000473.1:0-7523 GCA_039029035.1 Acidobacteriota bacterium
CGCCCCTTGGTCGGCCTGGCCAAGCTGGCAGCCCGACAACAGCGTGTTGACGAGGCGGTGGAGCGCTACCGTGAAGCGATCGAGGTCGCCATCGCCTCACAAGCGCCGCCTCCTTTCGTCCTACGTCCGACTCTCGACCTGGCGACACTGATGGTCGAAGCGGATCGCTGCGATGAGGGCGAGTCGACCCTGCGCGACAGTCTCGAGCACAGCCGAGCGCATGCCGACCGCTTCTGGCGCTACGCGGCGATCGAAAGCCTGCTGGGCGATTGCCTGGCCCGTCAACCGAGCCGCCGCGAAGAGGCCCGGAGCCTGCTCGAGCGTAGCTATGAGCGTCTGGCCCAGCAACCGGACATCGATCGCGAAACTCTGCGCCGAGTCCTGCAACGGTTGGAGTCCTTCTATGCGTCGCTCGGCGACGACCCGGCGCGGCCACGGGAAATCATTTCTCTGCAATCGCTCGGACCGTAGCGCTCGCGCAAGTTCGTTTCGGTCGCCCGTCGAACGAGAGCTCGGGCTGTGCAAGACGAGTTTCAGGGAATCGTAAAGAAAAACGTGCTCCCGTTGCCGTCGGAACCGGACTCCACCCACACCCGTCCGCCGTGGACTTCGACCGCTCGCTTGACATTGGCCAGGCCGATGCCGGTCCCGTTGATCTCCGGATTCAATTTCTCGAAGAGCTCGAAGACTCGCTCGTGATGCTCCGGCGCAATGCCCACGCCGTTGTCTTGGACGAAGTAGGCGGCCTCGTCCTTGATCGCACAGCTACCGACTCGGATTCTCGGCGCGGGACTCTCACAGCAGAATTTGGCGCCGTTCTCGATCAGATTCTGAAAAACCAACCGCAGGAGGGTTCGATCGGCGAAGGCGCGGGGCAGATCCGGCGCGATCTCGACCTCGACCCGCGACGCTTCGAGCTGCGGGCTGATCAGCTTCACTGCTTCCTGAGCAACCTCTTGGGCCGGCAGCTCTTCCCGCGACAGATCGCCAAGACCGATCCGGGCGAGCTCGAGGAGGTCCTCGGTCAACTGTGCCATGCGATCGACCTGACCACGGATCGTCGCCAGGTCGTGCTCGATCCGCTCGAGATCATTGTTCTCGATGTCACGCCGCAGGACGCGAAGGAAGCCGTAGATCGCGGTCATAGGACTCTTGAGATCATGCGAAACGGTATAGGTGAAGCGCTCGAGATCCGAGTTCTTGGCCGCGAGCTCGGCCAACATCGCATCGCGCTCCGCTTCGAGCTCGCGTTGAGCGGTGACGTCGCGCAGAATCGTCAGCAGGTATTCGATCTCGCCGTGCTCGTCGAGCAGCGTCGATGTCGTGCCGGCGACTCGCTTGACGGCACCACTACGGGTCTTGTGACGAGTTTCGAAGCCACGGACGTAGCCCTGCGAGTCGAGGCGCCGCAGCAGCTCACGGCGCTCCTCCGGGTGGGCATAGAAGTCCTCGACACTGTTGGCCAGTAGCTCGTCCTTGCTGTCATACCCATACAAGTCGAGCCCTGCAGGGTTCAAGTCGACGACACGGCCGTCGCGTGTCGTGACGCCGACGACTTCCTTCGATTGCTCGAAGACGCGCCGATAGAGGCTCTCGCGCTGCCGCAGGCGGCGCTCGGACGCCTGCCGTCGCCCCTCGAAGACGACGCTCAGGCCCGCCGCACCAAGGATCGCGGCAATCTGCCAAGCGAACCGTGCTCCATCGATGGGCACCTCCGCCGAGCTCGCCGGCAGCCACCCCGGCAGCCACCCCAGCACGATCAGGCCGCTCAAGAGCCCCAGCGTTGCGACGACCGCCGTGCGGGCACCAGCGACGAAGCCGGCGAGACACGGCACCAGCGGCGCGATGATCCAGGCAGGGCTCGCCGCACCGCCAGTGGCCCAGGCCAGGCCGAGCATCGCCAACACGACGGCGGCCGTCCCTCCGTTTGCCCCGACTCCCGGAGCCCCTGTCTCCTCGATAGCGTCACCTCGGGCCAAATCAGTCACAGCATTAGCCACTTCAGATGTGCATCACGGTCGACAGGCCTCGATTGTCGCACCGCATTGTGACAAATCAGATTACGGCCACCCGACGCACTGATCAGCAGCATACCGCATTCCATTCCGTGGCCGTGATAGTTTGGCCGCCTGCACTGGTTGGTCGCCAGAACGGTTGCCCTACAGCAGCGGCTGTCCAGGATGACCGACGAGCTGCCCGCGGCCAGCGGCTGCCATCATGACGAGACGGGACAACCACAAGGAGCTGCTGGCCGGGGCCTCGTTTCTCCTGATGGTCGCCGCAGCGGCGGCCTTCGAGCTCTATAGCTTCGACCTGTGGTGGCATCTCGCCGCCGGCCGCCTGATTTTTTCGGGGGCTGGGATCCCCAGCCAAGATCCGTTCTCCTACACCGCCGTGGGCGAACAGTGGATCGACCATGAATGGCTGTTCCAGTGCTTCGTCTACGGCCTGCACCTACTGGGGGGAAGCAGCGCCCTGGTGATCGCACGCATCGGCTTGATCACTCTTTCGGCGGCGCTGGTACTGCGCTTCGTGCGCCTCGAGACCGGACTCTCGACCACCGCTGCCGCTCTACTGCTGACACCTTTCATCCTGTCGGGACGGGGCCGATTCCTCTTGCGACCGGAGCTTTTCACCCTCCTCTTCTCGGTCCTCTTGCTGACAGCTCTCTTGCGCCGAAGGTCGCATTCGCCCACCCTGCGTGAGCTGTGGTGGATCCCGCTTCTCTTCGTACCTTGGGCCAACCTACACGCTGGCATGATCCTCGGTATCGTCTGCCTCGGTCTCTTCTGCGCGGGCCGAGCGACCGAGCTGATACTTCGACGCCTCCGACGATTGGCCCCGGCGGAGGCGGACGGACGGCCGAGCTTCTTCGTCGCGCTGCAGCTGTTCTCGGGAGCGACCTTGGCCGGCCTGGTCAACCCCTTCGGGATTCAGATCTACATCGTGCCGTTCCACTTGACCTCTTTGATCGAGACCGACCTCTTTCTCAATATCGAATGGCACCGCCCACAGCTCGACTCGTCCTGGCTCTACTTCCTGGTCCTCGCCGCGAGCGCCGCGGTGGTCGTGGTCCGGCGCCGACAGCTGACCTGGACTGCCCTACTGCCTCTTCTTTTCCTGGTCGCGATCTCCCTGCGCTACGTCCGTAACACAGCCGTCTTCGGCTTCCTGGCGCCGATCCTGCTAGCCCGTCTGATCGGCAAGGGCAGCCTGCCTCTCGCCGCCCTACGCCCTGCGTTGACGATCTTTGCCTGTACGGCGCTGGCGACGAGCTTTCTGCTCACCGATGTCGGCCTGGGAATCGACGAAGACTTCATTCCTGTCGACGCGGTCGATTTCCTCGCCGCGCACCGACCCTCCGGCGAGATGTTCAACGACAGCAACCTCGGCGGTTATCTGGCCTGGCGCCTCTGGCCCGACGTTCGCATCTTCACCGATGGTCGCAATGAAGTGTTCACCAAGCTCCAGCGCCGCTATCGGCAAGCCGAAGGTCACCCCCACCGATGGCGGGCCATGCTGGATGACTTCGGTATCGGCTACGCTGTCGTCAGTTACCGCAATCCACCGCAGGCGATCCAAGTCGAGGACCCGAGTGGAGACTCTCCCGCGACTCAGATGCTGCCTTTCGCCGTCGGCCACTTCCCGCGACGCGAGTGGGCCATGGTCTATTGGGACGATACCGCGATGGTCTTCGTCCGACGCTCAGCCGAGAACGCCGATTTGATCGGCGAGCACGAGTCGGCCCATGTGTACCCCGAGATCGTCAGCTTCCAGGCGGCGGCGATCCGCCAGGGGCTGGCCGACGCTGGCGCCTGCCAACGCGAGCTGGAAATGAAGCTCGAGCAAGATCCGGGCTCGCGACGCGCCCGCCAGCTCCTTGCCGCGGTGCGCTCGGCAGCTCCGCCTTGATCATCACCCACCTCGCTACACCGACCTTCCGCTCATCCGGATCGTCGTGGCAAAGTGAAGCAGAAAGCCGAGCCGTGCCCACGGCCTTTCGATTCGACCCAGATACGCCCACCATGGACCTCTACGATCCGGCGAGCCACCGCCAAACCGACACCGGTGCCCGCAGTGTGCGGATCGAGGCGCTCGAAGAGGCCAAAGATCCTCTCCTGGTACCTGGCCTCGATACCGAGACCGTTGTCGCTGACATAGATCACGGTGCTCTCACCATCCAGGCGCTGGCCAATCTCGATCCGCGGAGCGGACTCATCGCCGAGGTGCTTGAGAGCATTGTCGAGGAGCTGCAGAAAGACTTCCAGCAGCCGCTGGCGGTCACCAACGACGGTCGGTAGACCGTCCAAGATCTCGACCTCGGCTCCACGTTCCGCAATCGGTGCAGACAGTCGAGTGACCGCCTCCTCGGCCAACGAGCGGAGCACCAGCTCTTCCGGCGATCGAACCGGTAGGCCAACTTGCGATAGCTCGTAGAGGTCGTCGAGTAAATCCTGCAGGGTGTCCGCGGCGGTTTCCAAGCGTACGAAGTCTTCGCCGAGACGTTCGATCTTGCCCTGCTCGGCATCGCGCTTCGCCAGGCCGAGGTAGTTCTTGATGGTGATCAGCGGATTCTTCAAGTCATGCGCCAGGGTGTAGTTGAAGCGCGCAAGCTCGGCATTGCGCGCTTCGAGGGTGCCGATCAGCTGATCGCGTTCGACGAGCAGACGCTCACGCTCCACCACCTGGTTGGTGCGCTCTTCGACCAACTGCGACAGCTCGCCATTGACCGCCAGCAGGGCCAGATGCGTCTCGACCCGGGCCAGCAGCTCGTCTTTAGCTATCGGCTTAGGCAAATAGTCGTTCGCCCCTGCCGCGAGGCCGACGACCAGGTCCGAGGCTTGATTCTTGGCGGTGAGGAAAATGATCGGTAGCTCCTCCAGAGAGTAGCTCTCACGCAAGGTTCGGCACACTTCATAGCCCGAAAGACGCGGCATCATGACATCGAGCAACATCAGATCGGGCTTGCGCTTGCCGACCTTCTGCAAAGCCTCGGCACCATTCGCCGCTTCCTCGACTCGATAACCGGCAGCGGCGAGCTGATTCAGCAGGACCCGACGATTGACCGGCTCGTCGTCGACTACCAAGATCGCCGACGCGGTCTCACTGGCCGGTCGCCGGCGGCGAGCCACGCCGGCACCCTCAGCCTCTTCAACCGGAGCTTCTAGCGCACTTATCGAGGCGATCAGCGAGGCCACCGGCTTTTCTTCGCTACGCGCCAGATCGAAGGAGAAGACGGCGCCCTGCCCGGACTTCGATTCGACCTCGATCGAGCCGTTGTGCAATTCGACCAGTTGGCGAGTCACCGCCAGACCGAGCCCGGTGCCGCCGAACTCCCGATCGATGCCGGCGTCCGCCTGGGCGAAGGCATCGAAGATCTTCGCGTGCTGATCCTCTGGGATACCGATGCCGGTGTCACGAACGGTCACCCGCATCCGCCCCTGCAGCTGCGGGTGACGGCACGCCGAGACTTCCACAACACCTTCCTCGGTGAACTTGACCGCATTGCCGATCAGGTTATGCAGGATTTGTTGCAGACGGTTCTCGTCGGCCCAAACCGCAGGCAGCTCGGCCGGCACAGCGTTGACCAGGTGCACCGACTTACTGCCGACCAGGGGCCGAGAGAGAGCCAGCACCACATCACACAGGGCGCGCAGATCGACCGACCGGAGGTCCAGCACCAGGCTCTTGTGACGCAACTTCGAGAAGTCGAGGATGTCGTTCACTAAGCGACTCAACCGGCGACCACTAGCGACGATCATCGACAGACTGTCGCGCGCTTCGGCGGAGACCTCGCCGCCCGATTCGTCGAGCAAGGACTCAGCCAATCCGGTCATGCCGTAGAGCGGTGTCCGTAGCTCGTGGGACGTGTTGGCGAGGAACTCGTCCTTGAGGCGACTCGCTTCGCGCAGCTGCTGGTTGGCGGTGCGCTCGCGCTCGGCGACGCGACGCTCCTGCTCGGCCGCCAGGCGCTCCCGCGCCAGCTCCCTGCGCTGCAATCGCACATAGCCCAATACCGCGGTCAACAAAGTGAGCCCGTAGAGAGTGTAGGCCCACCAGCTCTTCCACGGTGGTGGCAGCACCGTGATGTCGATCGACCGACCCTCTCGACTCCAGACACCATCCTTGCTCGCCGCCCGAACTTCGAACGTGTAGCGACCGGCATCGAGATTAGTGTATTGCGCGATGCGATGCTGAGCGTCGGTCTCGATCCACTCGTCTTCGAAACCTTCGAGGCGGTAGCGAAAGCGATTGCGTGACGGGTCGCCGTAGTGCAAGGCCGCGAACTTGAAGGCGAAGATGTTGTGCCGATGATCGAGTCGCAGGGAGCGCATCTCGCTCGGCGCCTGAATCAAGGGCGAGTCGGCAGCGCGCTGCGACCCGGCGATCGAGCGCCCGGCCAAGAGGAAATCCGTCAGCGCCACCTGGGGTGCGACCGGGTCGTCCAGCAAGCGCTCGGGATAAAAGGCGGTCAGGCCTCCTGGGCCACCGAAGAAGAGCTCGCCCGTCGGGCTGGCGAAGGCCGAACCAATGTAGAAGGTCAAGCCGTGGATCCCGTCGCTCGGACCGTAGTTACGAAACGTCTCGTTGCGCGGATCGAATCGGCTCAGGCCACGACTGGTGGCCATCCAGAGATAGCCCTGCCGGTCTTCCAGAAGACTGACCACGTTGTCGTCGGGTAGCCCTCGCGCGGCGCGATAGGTGCGCACCGTTCCCGCCTGACGATCCCAGCGATGGACACCATCGCCCATGGTACCGAGCCAATACGAGCCCGAGGCATCTTGCAGCACGGCAGAGACCGCCTCGAGCTCCGGGGGAGCAGCCTCCGTCAACTGATCGCGCCACGGCTCGAAGCGGTCGCTCTCCGCGTCCCACCGGTCGAGGCCTGAGTTCGTGGCAACCCAGATCTCTCCGCCGCGATCTTCATAGATCCCGTAGATCCAATCGCCACTCAGGCTCTGCGGATCGTTGGGATCGTGCTGGTAGCTGGTGAATCGTTCCTCCGGCACCAGCTGTAGGCGCTGCGCACCACCACCCCCGGTACCGATCCATAGATCTCCCGAGCGGTCTTGCATCAGGCAGAACACATAGTCGCTGGCCAAGGACTGGGCATTGGCCGGATCGTGGCGATAGGTCGTAAAGCGCTGTCGCGCCGCATCGAGTCGGCTGAGACCTCCCTCGGTGCCGACCCACAGCTCGCCTGCCCGGTCTTCCATAACGGCGGTCGACGCGACATGGACGAGACTGTTCGAGCGCTCCGGCGAAGGCAAATAGTGTGTTGCGACGCCGGTCGCCCGATCGATCGCGCTCAAGCCGTGGTCGTTGGTGCCGACCCAGAGAGTCCCGTCACGGTCCTCAGCAATGCCCCAAGCAACCTGGCCGCTCAGGCTGTTCGTGTCGTTCGGTCGATGACGGAAGACCTCGAAGCCCTCGCGCCGGAGATCAACTTTGTCGAGCCCGCTGCCACGGGCAGCGAGCCAGAGAATGCCGCTGCGATCGACGGCGAGCCGCCGAATCTCGAA
>JBCCGX010000474.1:0-7516 GCA_039029035.1 Acidobacteriota bacterium
CACCATGAGAGCCAACCGCGCCCCTCGGTGCCAGGCAGGGACCACCGCAGGCACACGCATCTCGTACCGGTAACCGTTCGTGCGAGGATCGGTGCCATCTCGGCTCGAGAAGAGGATCGCGTTGCCCCAGTGGGAATAGAGTCCAGCCCCATGTTGGCGGATGTCCGCGTGCAGTGCGTGTCCTGTGAGCTCCTCACCCTCCTCGAGCAAAACGATGCGGGAGAGACTCTCTTTATCCGACGCTAGCTCCTTGCCCCAGGGTAGGCGAAGCCAGTACGCGTGACCTCGTTCGTGGCTGACATCCGAAGGATCCATCACCACGATCCTGGCAACGGCGAAACGCTCTGGCGGCTGTTGGATCCACCAATTGACGCACAGCGCCAGCAGAACTGCAACCACCAACCCCAGCCATCTTCTCGCTGTAAGAGCCATGTTCGACGAGCACCTCAAGGCACCGGAGCGGTTCGGGCCGCCCGACTTTAGATCGGGACCGGGCCACTTCCTTGGCCCGTGAAAATCACCGGGCGATGGGCGCCACGCAATGATAGGCGCAAGGCTCATCGCCGCGCCAGACGTCTGCCCTGGAGGATCCTCGCGCAGCCTCGACCGCGAAGATGACCACTTGAGGCAATACGTTGAAAACCGCCCAGTCCGATGCAAGAATAGCGCGCTCTCACGGAGATTCTCATGTTCAATCTAAAGTCGACCTCGCGGATCTGGGCGCCGGCAGGACTCTTGCTGATGCTCGGTTGTTGGAGCCAACCGCCGGCCGCCTCCTCGGACATCGACCTCGAGCCCTTGGAGCTAGAAGCCAAGGAGGCGTTGTTCGGCCAACTGCTGGACGACTTGGTCCAGCAGAACGGCTCGTCGATGTACAACATGACGATCGTCAACAAGTACGCGCAAGCCATCGAGGCCACTCTCGGCAGCTTGAAGGGCACCTCGGTCCTCGAGATCGGTCCAGGGAGAAACCTGGCCGTCGGTGTGACGTTGGTCGTGCGAGGCGCTCGCCGTTACTCGGCGGTGGACATCTACCAGGATCCCGCGCTCTTCGAGCCGATGGCCTACCTCAACATGCATCGGCTGGCGCAGGAAGTTACGGGATGGAGCTACAACGTCAGCCGATTCGACGATATGGTCCGAATCGAGGATGGCCAGGTCCATCTGGATCCGGAGCGCATCGAGTGGCTCTACCCACATGAGTCGTACTCGTTTCCGACCCCCGACGACTCGATCGACTTCGTTTTCTCGCATTCGGGTTTCGAGCATTTCAACGAACCGCGCAAGACCATTGATCGGATCTTGAAGGCCTTGCGGCCGGGCGGCGTGACAGCACACTCCATCGACCTCAGAGACCACGATGATTTCTCCAAGCCCTATGCCTTCCTGGCGTTCAGCGAAGAGGAGTGGCGGGCACGTTTCAAGCCGGAGAATCTCCACAACTACACCAATCGCTGGCGCGCTGTCGACTTCCGGCAAGCCTTCGAGGACGCCGGTTTCGAGATCCTCGAGGATTACCGGCAGGAAGAAGCCCAGGTGACCGAGGCACTCAAACAGACATTCCACAGCGACTTCCACAAGTACCCTCTCAAGGATCTCTCGGAGACCTACCTGTGGATCGTGGCGCGCAAGCCGGACACCGAAGCGCTGGCGCAAGGCTCAGAATCGACCCCGAACGGTTGAGAGGCCTCATGGAGGTACAACAGCGACGCGGCCAGCCCAACGTCGGAGCTGGCCACGCGCGACCCTTGCGGGGAGCCCGGAGCCAACTTTGAAGCCAACTGCGGGGGCCTTCTCCCTCGACCGTCGCGGCCTCGCCATCGGCGTCCTCTTCCTTGGCGTGGCGGCGGTTCTGGCCTTGACGGCGGACGCCAGCTTCGGCTTCGGCTTGGATCAGACGTCCTACAACGTCGTCACCGAGGAGTTGCTCGAGGCTTGGCAACAAGGCGAGCCGCTCGAGAACGAGTTCGGCTCGCCCTATCGTCAGTCTTTCGCGCTCTTTCACGCGGCAAGCCAGCACTTCCTCGGCGATCCCGAGTCTTCCTACCGGCTGCTCCTCTTCCTTTCCGCAGGCGCCTACCTCCTGGCGATGTATGTGCTGCTGGCACACATTCTGGACCATCGAGCCATCGCTGCCCTGACGGCGGTTCTTTCGATCGTCCAGCGCTACACCCTGGGGACGTCGTTCTGGGGCATGGGAGAGTTCCAGGCTATTCTCCCCCGAGTCGTGGTCCTCGCGGTGTTTCCGTTGGCGTGGCTGCTCTTCGAACGGCACTTGAATTCTCGCCGAGTCCTCGAAGCCTTCGTCATCGTCGCGCTGGGGTTCGCACTCCACCTGTCGGCGGTTTACTTCTACTGCATTCTCCTGCTGACCTACGGCCTCCACCTTCTCTTGTCTCGGGACTGGTCCGCGGCCCTGAACGTCGCGGTCGCGACCGGTTTCTTTCTCTTTGCGTTGAAAGCCATTCCGAGCCCCATGTGGAGTCATACGGCCGAGCAGGCCGGCCTTTGGATTGTTCCGTTGATCCTGCTGGTCTTCGGTCTCTTGCTGTGCTTTTCTCGCTACGGTCACAGACGCTGGATGAGCGTGGTGGCTGTTCTCTGCCTGGGCACGGGCCTCGTCTGGCTCGTCGGGAGCTCGTCTCTGCAGTCGCTGGTTGGCATCAGCGTCAGCGAACCGACCGATCAGGCCGACCAGTTGGAGGCGCTGAATCGAGCTCTCTATGCCCGTTTTGGCTGGTCCCTGTTCCCCATTTCACTCGGTACTCTGGGCTTTGCGCTGTTCAACGGCGCGCTCCTCGGAGCGGTCGCCTTGTATGAGTTCGTCCGCAGATGGCGACTGGGGGCGACACAGCGCGAAAGGATCGTCGGCCTGTTCGTCGTCTCGACCCTGGTGGTTAGCCTGGGAATCACCGGCGCGCTGCAGCTCTACTGTCGGATCACCGGTCGGCCGGACATGATCTTGGAGCTCTTCCGGGCCCTTAGGTTCATCTACTTGCCGATGTACATTTACCTCGGTCTGTTTCTGCAGCACCGCTGGCAGCAAGACAAGTTCGGTGGAATCAAGGGTCGGTTGTTGCTGGCGACCTTGATGGGTGCCCTGCTCTTGCCGCCGCGGCAGGTCCTGGCACACCTGCCGGATAGTACGAAGCTCTTTGTCCGCAACACGGTCGAGAAATCCAACCTCCTTCACGCCGGAGATCCCAGTCAGAGCCGGTACTTACAACTCTTGTTGGCGACCAAGGCTGAGAAAGAGCAGGCTCGGAGCCGCTACCGCGACTTCACCGAGCTCTGCACCTGGATCCAACGGTCGACCCCGGAAGAGAGTGTCCTTCTGACGACGGACTATGCCTTCACCTATCATTGCGATCGAAGCATCATGATCAGTTACCAGCAAGGCGCCGGGGGGGCTCGCAGTATGTCCGTCGAGCAGGGGCATGTCGCCTGGCACGAGGCCTACACGACGATCGCCGGCGCCCTCGAATCGCGCTCACCGGAACGCATCGAGGCAGCAGCGGCCAAGTACGAGGTGGACTACATCGTGACCTCGGCCGCCCAGCCGTCTCTTTCGACACCGGCCGTCTTTACCAATCCGAGCTACTCGCTCTACCCAGCGACGCGGTGAGCGTGGCGGATCACCTGATCGAAACCAGAGGCGGTTTCGCGTGCGCTTACTGATCGTCAACTACGAGTACCCTCCGGTCGGGGGAGGTGCCTCCAATGCCAGCTGGTTCTTGGCCAAAGCCCTGGTGGGCCAGGGTCACGCGGTGAGCGTCGTCACCTCGGCCTTCGAAGACTATCGCGGCCTGAAGGTCGAGGAGGAAGTGAGGGTCCACCGCATCCCCGCGCTGAGAAAGAAGATCGACAGTGCCGACATGCGGCAAATGCGGCATTTCGTCGCCTCGGCCCTGGCCTACGCGCCGTTCATCGTTCGCCGAGATCGCATCGAAGGCATGATCATCTACTTCACTCTGCCTTCAGGTCTCGTCGGCTATTGGCTGAAGATTCTCTTCAGGCTACCGTACCTCGTGTCGCTCCAGGGCGGCGACGTCCCCGGTTTGATCCCCGAGCTCGATCGAACCCATCACCGACTGCGCTGGCCGCGGCGCAGGATTCTCCGTGCGGCACGGGCGGTCGTCGCCAACTCCCAGGGCCTCGCCGACGTGTCGGCCAAGACCGATCCTGTACCGGTCGCCGTGGTTCCCAACGGCGTCGACTGCACGCTCTTCCACCCCGCCGCGGAGTCGGAGACGGATCCCGAGCGCCCTTTTCGCATCTTCTTCGCCGGCCGCCTACAGAAGCAGAAGAACCTGGAAGTCTTGCTCGACGCAGTGGCTCGCCTCAAACGGGATGGGCTAACCGACTTCGAGCTCGATATTGCAGGCGACGGCCCGTTGGGGCCAGCGACCCGGCAGTACGCGGCCGACCTGGGGCTCGCCGACGACATCACCTGGCATGGCTGGCTCGCCAAACCCGAGCTCATCGCTCAGTACCGGCGAGCCGACTGCTTCGTCAATCCTTCGTTGTACGAGGGCCTGCCCAACACCGTGACCGAGGCGATGGCTTGTGGTTTGCCGGTCGTCGCGAGTCGGGTGATCGGCAACGACGAACTGGTCACCGATCAGGCCACCGGCCTGCTGTTCGATCTCGCACAACCTCGCCAGCTCGGTGAGGCCTTGGCGCGCCTCATGCACGACCGCGCAGCGGCTCAGCGTATGGGGGCCGCAGGCCGAGCCCTGGTTCTGGCGGACTACTCCTGGGAAGCGGCGGCGGAAGCGTACGTCCGCTTGCTCCGAGGCGCGCGCGCTGGCGCTGTGCAAGAGGCGGCACCACTGCACGAGCCGCGTGCCTAGCTGACCTCATGAGCCGCAGTCCCAGTTGGCGACGGGCCATCGCCGCTTTGCCAAGCAAGAGGATTCTCCTGGTGGGAGTCGCCCTGTTCTGCCTCGGGATTGGCGTCGGGTTCCCGATCGAGCTGTCGATCGATTCCGCCAAAGTCCGCGCCGAGCCGGAGAACGGCTACACCTGGCCGTTACCACGACTCTTGTCGCTTTTGATGATTCGATCGGACGGGCTGGATGAGCCGAGAGTCTCGAGCGCTGAGCTCTTCGAGGACGGCCAAGCCCTCGGGCCGGCGCATACCGCCCATGCCTCGATCCGCAGCCTCGGCCAGGGGCGCTACTCTCACTGGCGAGACAAGCTGTACTTTTCGACCTCGGACAACTCAGACCCACGCAGCAATGGCCGACAGTACACCTTCGCCGTTCGGGTCCAGCTCTCACCGAAGACCCTGATGGCTGGGCTCGTCGGACTGAGCCTCCTCACAGCAGGTCTCTTTGCCAGGTGGCTGCGTAAGGGTCGGATCGGCCTGCCGGACCTACTCGTTCCGGTCGGCGCATGGTCCGCTGCGATTCTATTGGCCCGGGCCGTAGAGCGGACCCAAGGCATCGGCCTCTGGCTGCTGCTGGGCGTCCTGACCACCGTTTGCATCTGGGCGCTCGCGACGTCTCTGCGGACTCTCGACCGAGGGAACGGCCGTCCACGGCAGGGCTGGGGATCGGCCCCGAACGCAACCCTACTGGTGGCGTCGACGTCGATCGCCTTGATGGGGACGGAAGCGTTGCTGGCCTACTGGGAACACCACGCCATGGCCCCCCCGGCGGTGGTCGAGCAGAACCAACCCGAGCCGACGAGCGAGCCGGCGGCGCCCGAGGGTCAGGCGGCGCTCGAGGGTCAGGCCGCGCTCGAGGCCGCGCCCGAGGGTCAGGCCGCGCCCGAGGGTCAGGCGGCGCCCGGGGGCCGGGACTCTCCTGAGGGCCAGGCCGCGCCCATCGAGCCTGAAGGCGAGTCCGCCCCGGCTGAGTCCGACGCGATCGCCGCAGAACTTGAGCTCGAAGAAGCCATCACTCCGCTGGCGAACGCTCTCGACACCTTCGGCGTCGCCTTCCCCCGGGAGATGCTGCGCTCGGCGGCCAGGCGCTTGAAGCTCATCACCTTGCCGCCGGAGCTCGACCGGACACCGGTGGAGATCGAGGGTGCCCGACGGGCCTACAATTGGCATGGCGTCTTGCATGTGAAAGATCTGAACAACATGCGCCGCACCACTCCGTTTCCGGAGCGACGGGAGGATGTGTACCGGATCATGGTGATCGGTGACAGCCTCACTTACGGCGCGGGCATCGCGGAGCAATGGACTTATGCGCGCCAGCTCGAAGCTCTGCTGGCAGCGGACTACGAAGTCGAGGTCTTGAACCTTGGTGTCAGTGGATACCAGAGTGAAGACATCCTGGGCAAGGTACGAAAGTTCCTACCTCAACTGCGGCCCGCCCTGGTGGTCTACGGCCTTTGCGCGAACGATTTCCTACCCTCCGGCACTCACCAGTACAACAACAACTATGCCTACCAGATCCCGCTGCCTAGATCGGTGAAGACATTCTTCACCGCGAATAGCAGGCTCGTTCGTTTGAGCGAGGATGCCTACAACAACATGCTCCTCGATCTGGGCCTGAGAGACGACTTCTTCGGCGACATCCTCAAGGGATTCAACGACTATCAGCAACGCTTTGCCGGCGATGTCATGCAGCTGAACGAGCTGGTACGAAACGCGGGGCTACCACCGGTGGTTGCACTATCGCTCGATCAATTCCCGCGCATCGACTCCTCGGGCCACCGCATCACATTGGCAGCGGAACAGCTCCTGAAGGACGCCGGCATGGACGTGATCGAGATGACTCCCTTCTATCAACACTTCGATCGCATAACCCTCAAGGTCAGTCGTTGGGAGGGCCATCCGAACGAGGCCGCGAATGCCATTTGGGCCAACTTGTTGAACCGCCACCTGCGCGCCTCGGCCGAGCTTCGAGCCTTCCGCAAGACGGAGCATTGAGCGACACTACAGGGCCAGTTTCACCGTCCATGGGAATGCTATAGGATGCCCGGAGCACGCCTTACCGGACCACCAGCTCGGACTCAGTCGTTGCCGGTACCCGAACATTTGGAGCGACTGGCTCGCCTATCCTGATGGCCAGACAGCCACCGATTACTCCTCGGATCGATGGCACCCACCCATGCACCTCAGCTCCGTCACCAACCTGACCGAATCCACGCCCGACTCGGCGCGTCCCGCGACCCTGCGGGCTGGTGTAGGGATTTCCGTCGTCCTGCCGGTCCGCAACGAGCAGCAGAATCTCGAAGAGCTCGATCGTGAGCTGCGCGAGACACTGACAGCTCTGGGACGCAAGTCCGAGATCATCTACGCCGACGACCATTCGACAGACAACTCGCCGCAAATCCTGCAACGGCTATTAGCCGCGCCGCAGGGCCAGAGCATCCGGACGCGGGTCGTTACCCTGCGACGCAACTACGGCCAGACGGCCGCCTTGGCGGCGGGTATCGACCTGGCCGAAGGAGAGATCATCATCTTGCTCGACGCGGACGGGCAAAATGATCCAGCCGATATTCCACACTTGGTGGAGAAGTTGGAGCAAGGCTTCGATGTCGTCAGCGGCTGGCGGCG
>JBCCGX010000475.1:0-7498 GCA_039029035.1 Acidobacteriota bacterium
GACTTCACCGGCGCCGCGGGTCCCAGGGTCGCCAGGTAGGCGTTGAGATCGGCCTTGAACTCGTACAGCAGGACCTGGAACGAGCTCTGTCCCATTTCACTGCCGCCGGCGATCTCCACCGGATCGATGATCTCGGCGCCGCCGTCGCGCAAGGCCTGGATCGCGTCCTCCATCAGGCCGTCGACTGCCGGATGGAAGCCGAAGTAGTCCCGGCCGACCCCGATGCGAGCACCGCGCAAGCCGTCTGGCTGCAAGGCTTGCGTGTAGTCCGCTTGCGCGTAGTCTTGGCTCGCCGCCGTCGCCGAGTCTTCCGGATCGACGCCGGTCAGTGCGCCGAGCACCGCTGCGGCGTCGGCCACAGTACGTGCCATCGGCCCGGCGGTGTCCTGTGAGTGGGCGATGGGGATGATGCGCGTGCGGCTCACCAGCCCGAGGGTCGGCTTGATCCCCACCAGGCCACAGGCCGAGGATGGGCAGACCACCGAGCCGTTGGTCTCGGTGCCAATCGCAGCCGCCACCAGGTTGCCCGAAGCGGCAGCGCCGGAGCCGGAGCTCGAGCCGCAGGGGTTGCGATCGAGGGCATAGGGGTTGCGGCATTGGCCGCCACGACCGCTCCAGCCGCTCGACGAGCTGTCGGAGCGGAAGTTGGCCCACTCCGACAAGTTGGCCTTGCCGAGCAGCACCGCCCCCGCCTCGCGCAGCCGGCGGGCGACGAACGAGTCGGCCGCCGGAATCGAGCCGGCGAGGGCCAGGGAGCCGGCGGTGGTGGTCATTCGATCGGCGGTCGCGATGTTGTCCTTGAGCAGGATCGGCACACCGTGCAGCGGTCCGCGCGGCCCACTCGCGGTCCGCTCTGCGTCGAGCTGCCTTGCGATGTCCAACGCTTCCGGATTGGTCTCGATCACCGAGCGTAGCTCCGGCCCTTGGCGATCGAGTGCTTCGATACGCTGCAGGTAGAGTTCGGTGATCGACTGCGCTGTCCAGCGCCCTTCGTCCATCCCCGCCTGAAGCTGCGCCAGGGTGACTTCTTCGAGCTCGAACGGGCCTACTTCGTTGGCTTCGGCTGGCCCTGGCACGGCCCCTTCCTGGCGTCCGCCGCCCGGCGCGCAGCCGGTAGCGCTCGCTGCCAGGAGGGCTCCTCCCACCGAGGCAGCCTGCAACAGCTCGCGGCGGTTCGGGCCGAGGGTGGCCTCTTCGTGCGGTTTCTTAGGCTGCATCAACACGTTCCTCGCAAGGTCGGAGTTCGCTCCATCCTCCCGCAGGGAATCTTAGCGGCAGCCCCAACCGCCCTCAACATTTGCTCCGCCATTCCTCATCGTTCCCACAAGTTTTCCCGCCTGCCGACGCGTAGGGTGCGCAGGTGCCGGCCGAAACGCGCGCCGGCATCCGAACTGAAGGAACTCTTACTGGGAGTCGAACCATGTTCTCACCACGACCGATAGCTCGCTTCTCCACACTCTCCTACAGCCTGCTCTTAGCTCTTGCACTGCTCGCGGTCCCCGAGGCCCAAGCCGCCCAGGGAACCTTCGAGCTCTACGCCGGTGGCTACCATTCCGACTCGCCCCTGGATGACGAGCCGACCGTCGGCCTGCGCGGCAGCTACCGCTTCTCCGACCGTTGGGGTATCGAAGGAACCCTCGGCCGGGCCGGCCTGCTCGACCTGGCTTTCCTGGTCGACGTCAATGCCAGCTTTGCCGAGCTCTCGGCGGTCTGGTACGCCAACCCGGGCCGCCGCGCGGAAGTTTTCTTCTACAGCGGACTCGGGGTCACCACCTTCGACAACGAGATCTTCCTCCCACGCGACGCGGAGCCCGGGCGATTCCTGCACCACGGCCGGGTGCAATCGTTCTCCCAGGAGCTAGCGACCTACCACGCCGGTATCGGCCTCCATCTTTCGCTCTTCAAGGGCCTCTACCTCCGGCCGGACCTGCGCGGTCGGTGGATCGACAACTTCTCCGATAGCGATGTCGGTGTCGAAGCGACCCTCGGTCTCGGCTGGCGATTCGGCAAGCGCCCTTAGGCCATCCGACAAGCTCAGCTCGGGGTGCGACCGGCCCGTTCAGGACCGGTCGCGTCGCTCTGTGTGAGCTTGAAAAAGAGGGTGAATCTCCGTTAGGATTTCTTAGATATTTCGTTCGCCGTCCGGTTCACCTGGAAGAGCGCTCGGCACTCACGAGGCTTCAGCCAGGGTCGGCCAATCGACAATCGAGGATCTCGAGTAGAAGCCTTCGTGGACCGAAGAACCCTGATCAAGGCCCTGTCGTACGGCACCCTGTCGGTCGCTGGCGGGCATCTGGGTTGGCGCTTGGCGAGCAGCCGGCCAGACGAACCAACCCTACCCGACCTGCCGCTCGCCCCCGAGCTCCAGCGGGTGGAGCCGACCGCCGACGAAGGCGGAGCCGTCGAGGAGCCGACGGTGGTCGACCGGGTCGATGACCCGGCGTACCTGCAGAAGATTCGCGACTTCGACCGCAGCTTCGAAGACGACGTCATCCTCGAAGGCGACCGGCTCGCCCTGCTGCAATCGACCGCGCGCCGCCTGACCAAGGCCCAGCGGGTCATCGGGCATGGGCACTTCAATCTCGTCAGCTTCGACGACCTCATCCGCTATGGCCGTCGCTACCGCTCGATCGGTGCCTTCACCCGTGAGCAGCTCGACTTCATCGACGAGATCTTCCACGCCGAAGCCACCGACTACGGCTTCTATGGCGATAAAGTCTTGACCGAGATGACCACCGAAATCGCCGAGCGCGAGTGTGTCAAGGTGTCCGGCACCGGGCACTACCTCTTCCGCGGCGAGGCGCACGAGAAGTACGTCCAGATGCGCAAAGACCTGGACAACAACATCTTCCTCACCTCGGGTATCCGCAACGTCGTCAAGCAAACGCAGCTCTTCATCGACAAGGCGGTCACCACCGAAGGCAACCTGTCTCAAGCTTCACGCTCGCTTGCTCCGCCGGGATACTCCTATCATGCCGTCGGCGACTTCGACATCGGCAAGGTCGGGGCGGGCCTCGACAACTTCACCGAGGTCTTCGCCGAAACCGACGAGTACAAGAAGCTGGTCGACCTAGGCTACATGGAGCTGCGCTACACGCCGACCAACCCCTTCGGTGTCCGCCACGAGCCCTGGCATATCAAGATGCGGGCCTAGAGCAGGCCGTGGTGAAAGTCCGCCGCTTGCGAGAGCGAGAGCGAGAGATTTTTCGCTAGGTCCAGGCGCCAAGCCACAGGAATACTGGAGTATTTCGCGGATTTGGCAACACAGAGATAGCGGAAGAGATCTGCTCGCAGCGCGGCGTGACTTTTGCCACGGCCTGCTAAGCGCCGGCAGCTCTCAGCACCTGCCGGGCGATGACCAGGTGCTGGACTTCCGTCGTGCCTTCGTAGATGCGTAGGGCGCGCACCGCGCGGTAGAGCCGATCGACCGGGCTGTCGGCCAGGACGCCGCGGCCGCCCCAGAGCTGCACCGCGTCGTCGACGATGCGCTGCGCTGCCTCGGTGGCGAAGGATTTGGCCATCGCCGCTTCCAGGGTCACGCGCTCGGCGCCTTCGTCCGCTTCGTAGGCCGCGCGGTAGGTCAGCAGGCGGGCCGCGGCGAGATCCGTCGCCATGCGCGCCAGCTTTTGCTGGGTGAGCTGGAAATCTGCCAGGGGCTGGCCGAATTGCTGCCGCTGCTGCACGTGCCGCAGCGCCTCGGTCAGGGCGCGTTGGGCCATGCCGCAAGCGGCCGCCGCCACCGTCGGTCGCAACCGGTCCAGGGTCCGCATACCGATCTTGAAGCCCTCGCCTTCGGCACCCAGCCGGCTTGCCGCCGACAGCCGGCAGCCTTCGAAGGCGATCTCGCCCAACGGATGGGGTTCAGAGAGCACCTGTGGTCCGACGAAGCGAAAGCCCGGCGTGTCGGCCTCGACCAGGAAACAGGTCAGCCCGCGGGTCCCGGCTTCGGGGTCGGTGGTGGCGAAGACCACGTAGTAGTCTGCCACCCCGGCGTTGGTGATGAACGCCTTGCTACCCTCCAGCACATAGCCGTCGCCCTCGCGCCGGGCGCGGGTGCGCAGGCCAGACACATCCGAGCCGGCCTCAAGCTCGGTCATGGCGAAGGCGGCCATAAACTGCGCTCCCGCCACCGCCGGCAGATAGCGCCGCTTCTGGCGCTCGTCCCCCGCCAGGGTGATCGGCATCGAGCCCAGGCATTGCAGGGCGAACACCGAATCTGCCAAAGGCGAGGCCGCCGCCAACGTCTCGCGAATCAGGCAACAGGCGCGCAGGTCGGGCTGGCCACGGTCACCGCCGAACGGCGCCGGAATCGCCGCGTTGAACCAGCGTCCCATCCCCAATCGCTGCAGGATCTCGCGCGCTTGGGTGCGGGCGCCGTCATCATCATGCTGCGGCGGCAGCGGCTCGATCTCGGCCTGGGCGAAGGCCTCGATACGCTCCGCCAAATCACGATGCCGCGGTGCCAGGAACGCTCGAATAGTGCCTAGATCGGGCATCGGACACCTAGCCGAACTGCGGTTTCCGCTTCTCGACGAATGCGTCATACGACTCGCGGAAGTTGGGGTCTTCCATGCAGGCCGCCTGGATCTCGACCTCGGCCGCCAGGGCCGACTCGACGTCCATCGAGGCTTCGCGGTAGAGCATCTTCTTGGTGACTTCGAGGCCGAAGGACGGGCCGCGGGCCAGCTTCTCCGCCCAGGCGCGGGCGGTGGCCAGGACCTCGACCTTCGGCACCACGCGGTTATAGAGCCCGATCCGCTCGGCGCGCTCGGCATCGATGAAATCGCCCGTCATCAGGAGCTCGGCGGCGCGGCCCTGGCCGATGATGCGCGGCAGGAGCCAGGTGGCGCCCATATCGGCGCCGGAGAGGCCGACTTTAGTGAAGAGGTAGGCGATACGGGCGTCTTCGGAGGCGATGCGGAGGTCGCAGGCACTGGTGATCACGGCACCGGCACCGGCCACCTGGCCGTTCAGGGCACCGACGATCGGCCGTCGGCAGCGCAGCATGGCGAGGATCAAGGCGCCGGTGCGACGGGTGAAATCGAGCAGGCCCTGGAAGTCGCGGCCGAAGAGGGCACCGATGATGTCGTTGACATCACCTCCGGTGCAGAAAGCCCGTTCGCCGGCGCCGGTCAGGATGATGGCGCGCACCCCGGGCTCCGTGTCCAGCGCCTCGAAGACCTGGCGTAGCTCGTCGTAGACCTCGAAGGTCAAGGCATTGAGCTTGTCCGGACGGTTGAGGGTGATCGTGGCGACGTGGGTCTCGACGTCGTGGTGGTAGAGGAAGCTCTTGGGGTCGATGGGCATTGGCACTCCGGCAATGGCTTGAACTTGATGCGCAGTGCGCGCTCGAGGTGATCAACCGGCGGCCGCGACCGAGAGGACCGCTTGGCCCTGGATCTCGACCTTGGCACGCGGTTCGAGCAGGGCTTTGATCTCGATCAGGGCCATGGTGGGATAGTGCCCCTCCATGATCTCCCGGTAGGCCGCGCCGACGGCCTTGAGCTCGGCGACGTACTCGCCTGCGTCGGTGACGAAGATCGTCAGGCTGCCCAGGTCGCTGGGCTCGCCGCCGGCCTCGCGCACTACGGCGACGACATTGCGCAGGGCCTGGGCGAACTGCTCGGCGAAGCCACCGTCGACGATATTTTGCTTCTCGTCCCAGGCGATCTGACCGGCGACGAAGAGCAGACGGCCGCCGGCCGGCGCCAGCATGCCGTTGGAATAGCCGCGCGGTGCGCCGAGGGCGGTCGGGTTGATGGGCAGCATCGTCATGATCAGGCCTCGTCGCTGGGGCTCAGGACTGCACCGCCCCACCGTCGAGCACGACCGCCTGACCGTTGACGCCACGCGCCCGCGGATCACAGAGGCAGAGCACCTGGTAGGCCACTTCCGTCGCCTCGAAGACACGGTTCTGGGGGCTGTTGCGCTCCAGGTTCTGCCGCGCATCGTCCGTGCTCATGCCGGTCTTGCGGACGATGCGCTCGACCGACTCGCTGACCATCTCGGTCTCGACGAAGCCGGGACAGACGGCGTTGACGGTGACGCCGGCCTGGGCGACCTCGGCGGCGATCGAGCGCGTGAAGCCGATCACCGCGTGCTTCGAAGCCGAATAGGCCGAGATGTAGGGCGCCCCCATCTTGCCGGCCACCGAGGCGACGTTGATCACCCGTCCCCAACCGTGCTCCACCATGCCCGGTAAGAAAGCTTTCGTGCACAGAAAGGTACCGGTGACGTTGACCGCGAAAATGCGATTCCAGTCCTCGAGCGTCATCGCCTTGAGCGGCGCCGAGTGCCCGATGCCGGCGTTGTTGACCAGGACGTCGACCCCACCGAGGCGCTCCATCGCGCGATGTTTGAGCGCCTCGACCTCGACCGGATCGGTGACATCGCAAGGCACCGCCCAGGCCTGATGGCCGGCATCCCGCAACGCCCCCGCCACCGCTTCGATATCTCCGCGTGAGCGCGCCGCGACGACTACCGAGGCGCCCTCGGCGGTCAACGCCTCGGCAATCGCGGCGCCGATCCCTCGGCCACCACCGGTGATGACCACTCGTTGTTGTTTGAAATCCATGCGGCGACCTTATCCCCAGCCTGACGGCTCTGCAACACCCTGCTGCTCCCCGACCCCGGCGCTAGAAAATGAAGCCCCTCCCACAGAGCCCGTCGGGCTCCCGGTGAACAGCGGGATCGCCGAGGTCTATGGTACAGTTTCATGCCACTCTAGGAGCGATCTATTGCCGCGAGAACTGTGTAGCGACGAGACCCTGGCTTGTTTCGTCGAGACTGCCGCCCTGCAGGCGGTCCGCGTCCAGAGGGAATACCTCGACCGCACCCATTGGGATCGATCCACCACGGCTAGCGCTCCTGTCGACGACAATCGAGCCACCGGTAATCAGGCTACCAGTCACCAGGCGACTGGCGATCCATCGCACAGCGAGACCGAGGCGCAGCAGCAAGCCGTCCACCGCTTCGCCCAAGCTCTGGCCCAGGCGGGCTCGGAGCTACCCGAAGTCGTTCGCGCCCTGGCGCCGCGGCCCTTGGACCTGCAGCACTTCGAGCTCGAAGCCCAGGTCCACTTCACCGTCCGCCGCGAGCACGGCTTCGCCCTGGCAGTCACGCCCCTGGGCCTCGGCGTGGAGCGGCGCTACGGCGAGAGCCTCAGTAACTCGAGCACGATTCGTATCGAGGTCGAGTCCGTGCCGAATCCGGGCTCGCAGACGTCCACCCCAACCGAATGAGAAGGAGCTCTCATGTCCAAGGCCAGCAAGCTGATCAGGGATCTCGACAACGTCGCCGACATCGTCGGCCAGCTCGGGCTGAGCGTCGCCGGCGCCCAGGGCGCCTTCAACCTGCAGTATGTGGAGGCGCTGCGAGAGATCGTCACGCTGGCCAAATCGCTGCTCGGTGAGGGCACCACGACCGACGAAAACACTCGCGCCTTCTTGGAAGGTGTCATCACCCGGCTGGCCCCACCGCTGCTGCAGTACACCGAGAC
>JBCCGX010000476.1:0-7492 GCA_039029035.1 Acidobacteriota bacterium
GTAGCCGGTCTTGAGCTCACGGTGCTCCAGAAAGGTAGTGGCTGGGAGCAGCAGGTCGGCATACTTGGCGGTGTCGGTCATCACCTGCTCGAAGACCACGGTGAAGAGGTCTTCGCGCGCCAAGCCAGTTCGAACCTTCTCTTGCTCCGGCAGGGTGACGAGTGGGTTGGCGTTGAAGACAAAGAGGCCCTGGACCTTCGGCTCGCCAGTGGTCAGCGCGGTACCCACCTGGTTGATGTTGATTAGCCGGGTCGCCGGCTCGGCCTCGCCCGCCAGGGGCTCGCTGTCGATCGGCCAGGCGCTGCCGTTCGATAGGGTGTAGCCGGCGCCGCGGCAGCCGAACTTGCCGGCCACCGTTGGCAGGGCGAGGATCGCGGCAATGGCGGAGCAGCCGTTGCGGTTGCGCTCCGGCCCCCAGCCGCAGCGGATCACCGCCGGGTCGGTCTCGGCATACCAACGGCCCAAGGTCTCGATGTCGTCGGCCGCCAGCCCGGCCACCTCGGCGGCGCGCTCGAGGGTCCACGAGTCGGCTCGGCGTCGGAGCTCGTCCGCGCCGGTGGCGTAGGCGGCCAGGAAATCCTTGTCGGCACGACCGGTGTCGAACAACCAGCGAATCAAGCTGAGGGCCACCGGCAGGTCGGTGCCGGGGCGCACGGCGAGATGGAGGTCGGCCTTCTTGGCTAGGGGGGTGCGCCGCGGATCGACCACGACCAGCTTGGCGCCGCGGCTTTGTGCCTGCTGAATGATCGGCACCAGATGGATACCCGAGACCGAAGGATTGGCGCCCCAGACGACGATCAGCTGGGCCTCGGCGTAGTCCTCGAAGGCGACGCCGGGCATTTTGCCGTAGAGGCCGGTGGCGGCGGCAGTGGTGGCGGCGGCGCAGACGGTGCGTGCCAGGCGTGAGGCACCGAGGCGCCGGAAGAAGCGTGCGTCGGTCGTATCCTGGGTCAGAAAGCCATTCGACCCACCGTAAGACAGGGGCAGAATAGCCTCCCCGCCCCAGCGCTGGTGAATGTCGGTGAAGCGTTGATGGATCAGATCCAGGGCATCGTCCCAAGCGATGGGCTCGAACTCGCCCGACCCCTTGGCGCCGCGCCGCACCGCCGGGTGGAGGAGGCGCTCCTCGCCGTAGAGATGGCGGCTGAATCGCCGCACTTTGGAGCAGATGAAGCCCGCTGTGACCGGATTGAGATGGGTGCCTTCGAGCTTTTCGACCTTCCCGTCGGTCACGGTGACTTCCAGACTGCAAGCGTCGGGGCAATCGAGGGGGCAGGCGGACGGCAAGATCTCGCTTCTGAGGGATCGCATCTTGGGCTCCTGAGAGAGGGCATGCCACTTGAGAGATGGCATGCCACAGTACGCCGGTCGGCTAATGCAGGTTAGCAACCCGAACGGCATCCCGCGAGGCCCATTTTGCTGCCTTTTGAGGGGGCCAATCGGTCCGGACTTTTTGTCCAGGAGTCAGGCGAGCTGCTAGAGTTCGTGCAGCAAACGAAATCAACGCGTTGTTTGTCTATTTTCTTTCGCGAAAGGAGACTCGGCCATGCCTCGAGTCCTTGTGCCGATCCTGGGTTTGATCGGTCTGGTCCTGCTGTGCCTGGTCTGCGTTCAGTGCCACGCGCCGCGGATCCAAAACGACCTGACCGAGGCAGGACGGCGAGCGCTGAGCACGGCGGGATACAACCCCGTGCTGCTCAGGGTGGATGGGCGGGATGCGATTCTGATCGGCCGAGTACCGGCGGAGAGAGATCGGCTCGCGATCGCGGAGCTGGCCGGTGCTTTGCCCGGAGTCCGAACGGTCTATAGTCGGTTGACGACCGGCGACAATCTCGCCCGGCCAGGGGAGCCGATCCTCCTGGCCGATGCCGTCGCAGGCCTGGCGCAAGATGTCGAGTTCCAGCCTGATAGTGCGGCCCTGACCCCTACGGGGCGAGCCGTACTCGACCAGGTTCACGACCTTCTGACACGTCAGCCAACGGCGCGGTTGGCCATCTCGGCCCATACCGACAATCAGGGAGATGCGGTGTACAACATGGATCTCAGCCGCCAGCGGGCCGAAGCGGCGCGAGACTATCTGGTCGGCAAGGGCCTGGCCCGTGCTCGATTCGAAACAGCCGGCTATGGTGCGACCCGCCCCGTGGCCGACAATGCCACGCTGCAAGGCCGCCAGTGGAATCGCCGGATCGAATTGCAAGTGCTGGAGGCGTCGGAATGACCTTTCTCGCCACACAGATGGTGTTTTGTCTGCTCGTTGCCTTCCTGCTCGGTCTCCTGCTGGGCTGGCTCCTGACCCGCGGACGCTGCCAGGAGCGTATCGTTCTCCTGGAGGTGAAATGGCGTCGCCGACTCGACGCTGGCCGGGCTGAGCGGGAGCGCCTGCGGAGCGAGCTCGAGGCTCGCTCCGCACCTGCGTCCTCTGCGCCCGGGGCCCCGGCGGCCGACGATCTCAAGCGGATCGAGGGCATCGGACCCAAGATCGAACGGCTGCTGCATGCTCGCGGCCTCACGACCTGGCAGCAGCTGGCTGAGGCCGAGGTGGCTTTCCTGCAGTCGATCCTCGACGACGCCGGGCCACGGTTTCGGATCCACGATCCGGCACCTTGGCCGGAGCAGGCTTCTCTGGCGGCCAAGGGCGCCTGGGACGAGCTCGACGAGCTCCGGGGCCGACCGAAGGGGGGCCGCGAGACCTAGGCCGCCCTGAACCTTGTGCCAACTTTGTTGGCGCCCGAGGGCTTGAGTTTCCGCCCGAGAGAGGTTGGTTGTCAGGTGAATTCGGCCGGATCGCCAACAGAGTTGGCGGTTTCGGCCCCGAATCGGCCCTCAGCCGGGCGATTTATCGCAGCGTGCGCCTGCTCGAGGTGATACTCGTGCCTAGGCGGGCTTGATAAGCCTTTTTTAATGAGACAGTTGTGGTGCCCTGGGCGAGCCTTGGCACGAACTGTGCTTGAGTGAAGGAGGAATGGTCGGAAGTTTATCTGGCGGACTTTCGACGTAGCCCCGGAGCCAAGGCTCCACCGTCTATCAACGCCCCAGCCAGATGAGGAAGCCCGATGACTTGGTTCCAGCTGGTCCAGAGCGAGATACCCCAGTCGCCCAAGACCGTTCGGCTCGTACCGAATAGCGCGTTCTTCCTCAACCCCGCTCTCCTCGACCGCCCCCGCGTCGAGCCCGCGTTCGTTAGACCCCAGCTCCGCCGACTGCGCCTGGTGCAGTAGGCGGCCGACCGGGCTGCGGCTACGGGCTGCTCGCAGGAGCAGCCCGGGGGCCTTCCTCTTGGCCATCTGGGCTAGGTTGACCGGCTCCGACGTGCCCAGTAGAGTACCCGCTCTGACTGTAGCGAGAAGACCGTAGCACGAGGACGGCGGCAAGCGCTCGGCCAAACGACGCCGGGCTTATCAATGGTGCGAGCCGAGCCGGCGCACAGGCTCGAAGAGAAAGGGAATCGATGGTCGCGTTACCTGAAGTATTGGACCGCCTACGGGCCTGGGACGTCGAAACGCGAGCCGGCCAGGCGCCGGTCATGGGCAAGGACCTGGTCCATAAGCACCATCAGGAGAACGCCTTCATCTCGCGCGTCGAGCGGGTCGACGACGACGAGCATGCGGACGAGTTCATCGGCCAGCTGCACCTCGAGACCAGCCACCCTTTCTTCTTCGAGCACCCGCTGGATCACTTCCCGGGCTTGATGATGGTCGAGGCCGGCCGCCAACTCGGCACGGCGGTGGCGCACCTCTTTTATGACGTGCCGCGCGACTCGAGCTTCGTGCTCAATGGCATGAACGTCGACTTCACCACCTTCGCCGAGCTCGATAAACCGGTCTTCGTCAACAGCACGGTGAGTGACAAGAAGTACAAGCGCGATGCCTTGCTGGGGATGTTCTACGAAGGACACTTCGTGCAGAACGAAGCCGAGATCGGCTACATGTCGGGTCGCTGGACGATTTACCCGCGGCGGGCGATCGAGCGCATGCGGCGCGCGGCGAAGATGTCGCACGGCGGATAACGCCTATGTCGACGTGCCACTACACCTACTGCCGCGCACCGCTGGCTGACGGCGACACCGTCTGCCCGGTCTGCAGCTTCCCGCGCGATCCGACGCGACTGCAGGATCTGTCGTTTTTGGCTGGCATCGCGGTCGACGACAAGCCGGAGCGCATCGTCGACATGCATCAGATCCTGCCGGCGATCGACGGCGTCCTGGAGATGCAGCTGGCAGCGATGCAGGGCTTCGGTGTGACCCGCGTACTCCTGCAATCGGCACCGCCGCAGGCGACCTCCCTGTGGGGCAACGAGCAGCTCCTGGGTCTGGCGCAGAAGCACGGTGACCGGTTCTGGGCGTCGCAATTCGTCGATCCGCGCATGCAAGGCGCGATCGATGCCTTGGAGCACTTCGCACAGAACGGCGTCAAGGTGGTCAAGCTCCTGCCGGTGGCGGGTTACCGCGGTGACGATCCCGCTCTGGACGATTTTTGGGATGCCATGCAGCGGCTCGAGCTGGTGGCGATGATCCACACCGGCTTCATTACCGCGCGGCACAAGGCCGAGGAGGCCAAGGCGGGGCTGTTCATGAGCTCGCGCTACGCCAACCCCCTGCACTTCGATCTCACCGCGCGTAAATTTCCTCGCCTGACCTTCATCCTTTGCCATCTGGGCGGCGCCATCTGGCACGAAGCCGGGGCGCAGATGGTGACCCAGCACGACAACGTGTGGGGTGACGTCAGCGGCTTCGGCCTTTTCGCCCTGCAGCGTCTGTTGCATGCCAGAGCCACCCTCGATTGGGGCAAGGTCTTCTGGGGTAACGACTCGCCACCGTTCGCCTACCCGTTCAACCTCAGGTTGCACCTGACAGCCTTGCGGCGCTACGACGCCCTCGAGCTGGCGCCGCGCCTGCTGCACGACAACGGACAGAGCTTCGGCGAGCAGTTCCTGGGATGACCTCTGGGATGACGTCTCGGATGGCGTCTCAGATGACATCGACTCGCCCCGCAACGCCACCGGCCTCGGCTGCTTTGGCGCGGGTCAATCGGCCGGCTTTCCTGACCTTGCGCTGGATCGTCCGAAGTTTACTCAAGGCGCCGGCCCATCTCGTGAAGGGTTTTCGGGTGCAGGGTGCCGATCGCCTGCCACGGCGCCGGACGCGATTGATCCTGGCCTGCAACCATGCCGCGTTCATCGATTCGGTTTACCTCATCCTGGCGGCTCGGACTCGCTTCACCATTTGTGGAGCCAAGCCGCGTCTCTTCCGCAACACGCTTTTCCGCTTCGCCATGGCGCTGGCCAACATCCTGAAAGTCGAGAGCCGCGAGCAATTCCTCGGCGACACGGCGGCGCTCCTGGCGGCGGGCGAGACCCTCCTGATCTACCCCGAGATGGGGCGCAACACGGCGGCCTTGGGCGAGTTCAAGACCTGGGCGGCCGAGGTGGCACTCGCCAACCGCGTTCCCATTCTGCCGTGCTACCTCTATGGCACCACGGCAGGGCAAGGCGGCCCGCCGCGGCTCTACGTCGGTGCGCCGATCGAGCCCCGGGGAGACGCCGAGGACTTGACCGCTGGGCTGCGCCGAGCGATCCTCGACTTGGCACCGGCAGTGCGCACCGAAGGGAGCGAAACATGATTTTGGTTAGCGGAGCGAATGGGTTTATCGGTCGCCACGTGGTGCGCTGCGCGGCGACCGAATCAACGGGCTCGCATGCGGCCGCTACGCCAGCGGCCGTCAAAGCGTTCGACGTTCATTTCGGCGAGGACTTCGCCACCTCTGTCGCCGACGTGGAGACGGTGCAGGGCAATCTGGCGGACGACGCCTTGTTGGCGCGGTCGATGCAAGGTGTCGACACCGTCGTCCACCTGGCGTCGAAGTACGTCGATCACGATGGCAGCGGTTTCGACAAAGTGAACGTCGAGGGTACCCGGTCACTGTGCCGGGCCGCCGCCGCCGCTGGTGTCGCGCGGGTCATCTATTTGAGCTCGGTCGGCGTCTATGGTCATGGCGCCCACCGCGATGCCGACGAGACGACGACGGTTGCACCCGACACGCCTTTGTCCCACTCCAAAGCGACGGCGGAGGGCATTGTCCTGGAACATACCCGCGCCGGCGACTTCCAGGGCGTCGTCCTGCGCCATCGCTTCGTCTATGGCGAGGGTGACGGAGCGGTCCTGCCGCGCCTGATCAAGGCGGCGCGGAGCTATCCTTTTTGGCTCAGCGGCGGCCGGGCGCGGATGTCGCTGATCTGGGCACCGGACTTGGCGCAGGTGATCCGTCAGCTGGCCGATCCGGGTCGCATTGACATCGATGATCCGCATCCGGTCTACCACGTGACCGATGGGGAGCCGATCAGCTATCGGCGGGTGATCACGACGATCTGTCGCGCTTTCGATTACCGGCCACCGCGCTTCAGCGTGCCTTACCGCCTGCTCTACGCGCCGGTGCGGTTGCGCGAGCTACTGCTCGGCATCGACCCGGAGGTGGCCGAGTCGTCGGTGACCTCGATCCGCCTCGCGCTGGTGGCGCAGGACAACGATTTCTCCAATCGCAAGCTGCAGACTCTGCTACCGGATCTGACCTACACCTCGTTCGAGGAGGGCTTCCGTCGCTCCCTCGACTTCTACTCCCAGTTTGGCTGATCGGATCCTTAGCCATGAGTCGAGTCCGCCAGCGCTTGGTCGCCCGCTTGTTCGATGCTCAACGGGGCGTCGTGCTGGTAGCGTTCAAGCTGTTTTTCTTCCTCAAGATGCGCAACCAGCGTTATATCCCGCAATCGGGACCGGCGATTCTCGCGCCGAATCACCAGACCCGTTTCGACGGTCTGCCGATCGGCTTCAAGGTGCCTTCGCCGATCTACTGTGCGGTCGAGCGCAGCTACTTCCACAAGCCGTTCATCGGTTGGTGGCTGCGCGTTTTCGGCGGTATCCCGCTGAAATTCGGCCGCGACCGTGCTGGCTACCAGCGTTGCCTGGAGGTGCTGCGCGAAGGGCACCGGCTGATCATGTTTCCCGAAGGCTCGCTCACCCGTGACGGCAAACTGCGCAAGATCCAGCCCGGCGCGGCGCGCGCTGCGCTGACTACCGGCGTCGACATCGTACCGGTGACCATCGTCGGCGGTTTCGAGGTTTGGGCTCGGGGCAAAGGCTTCCCCAAGCTCTTCAAACCCATCGTGGTCAAGTTCTATCCGCCGATTCGCTGCGAGGTGGTGGAGAAGGCCGATTTGAAGCCGCGTATCGCCGAGATCAACGCCCAGCTCGAGACGATCATGAATCGCCGCCTCGCCGCCTGGGCCAAGGTCAAGGCGCAGCGCGCGGCAGTTTGACGTCGAGTCCGGGGAACAGTTCGTCTGATAAACTGCCAGCGCCGGGTGCGAGGAAGAGAAGAAGATTCAAGATGACCGGAATGATCAAGGATCTGAGCGTCGATGAGCTCAAGGCAGTAGTGCGCGATACCGTAGAGCAGACCCTGGACGACAAATTGGAAGATCTTCAGGCTCTGTCCTCGAA
>JBCCGX010000477.1:0-7482 GCA_039029035.1 Acidobacteriota bacterium
GCTCGGTTATTGCAGCTGTCGCGCCCACCCGATGCGCCGCTCTTCGAGGGTACGAAGCTCGCGGACGATCTGCGCTCGGTCGGCGCGGCTCAGCTCGGGAGCCGAGCGCTGGCTGAGGTTGCGGCGACACCAGCCCTGAGTCTCGACGCTTCGGTCCGGAAGGAATCTCGGCACTCGGAGGCGGTCTGGGGGACGATCGAGACCCAGAGAGGCGGTCAGGCGCTCGTAGCACCGGGGATCGAGGATGGCATGGGCTCGGTGCATCTCGATCGGATGCTCGTCGTCGGGATGGTCACCCGAGAATTTCAGCTGCGGAATCGCCTCGATCAACGGGTCGAAGGTCTCGGAGATCGGGCAACAAGTTTGCCAAGGCGTTAATAGCCGCAGGCAGCGTTGGACCAGCTCGATTTGCCGAACCGAAGCCGGCTGAGTCCGCAACTTCACCTCGCCGTGCGCTCCACGGTGGGTTTCGATCGACGGGCCCAGAGCCTTTTGGATCTCGCTCATCAAGACGCCCTTGCAACGTCTGAAATAAGCCCTGTGGCGTATCCGCTCGGGATCTTGTAACAGAACGTCGTAGAGTGCGCAGGTCTCGGCTGTCGAATAGTCGCAGAGGAACCGGCTGATGCTCAAATTGACGTAAAACGAGCTGCGGCGGACGCCGAGCCTCACCAGGAGGGCAACGAAACGGATCAGACGATCGTCCGGGTCCTGAGGATCTGCGTCGAACCTGTCGGATCGCAGTGGGGCTTGTAGTGCACGGTTGAGTGACAGGCAGCAGATCAAGTCTTGTAACAACTGTGGTTTGGTTTTCGAAACCTTTGTTCGGCGGCCGCGGGGTTGAGCGTATCGGCGTTTGTCTTGGTGCGTCGCCGAGACCTCTAACAGGGCCAAGCTACGGATCGTCGTCGACAAGGCGGCCTCCTTGTCGGGACGCAGGAAGTAGGCCAGCCGAAAGGCGTCGTTCAGAAACGGGTCGAGATCGTCAACGAGGGCGTCGCCATGGGGTGCGCCGCGAGCGACTTCAGGTTTTGGCGAATCGGAATCGATCGCTATGGCAAGGGGATTCATCGTATCGTTCGAGCCGCGATCGAGTCGATCGGTTTTCGAAGAGTGCGACCCAGTGTCGACACTCGAGAGTGCTCGATTGAGGCGGACTCATGCCGCACGATGAAAGTCTTGCTGTGTGTCCTTTTAATCGGGCAAGTTGAATGGCATCAATGCGAGCTTTGTGCCAAGTGGCTCAGATGGATTTCAACGAAGAATGGTCGCTGATCGTGCGATCATGGCCCCAAATTTTGTCATTTGACTGGTCTAAATTTGTCATCGATGGGGCTGGGGTTTTAGACCACCGCTCAGACTTCGTTGCTGTCTGACCCTGCGTCGGTGTCTGTCGAATGCCATCGATCCATATGTTGTCGTTGGGTTTCACTCAGCGCGTCTGCGTTGTAGAAGCGGTCGTAGTAATCCGTGTCGACGTGACCGGCTTGGAAACCGAGGACCGTCCGGAAGGGCGGTGGGTAGGCAGGGAAACGACCGTAGCGCCGGTAGACATAGTCGCAAAAGGCCACGGTGGCATCGATCGCCGCCTGGCTCGGTGGCTGCGCGGCCTGGGCGACGCTCGAAGGATCGCTCCACGCACTGTGGTCGACGGCCTGACGGAAGACACCCCGGGGACCGAACTTGAGCTCGACGACCGCTTGGACCGCGGCCTCCATCGATGGATAGTAAGGTGGACAATACGGAGCCAGGAGCGTCGTCCCGTCGTGCTCGAGCCCTACCGCGCAAGGGACCTCGGTATCCTTCCCCAGCAAGCGGGCGAGGCTGCCGAGGAGGCGGCCCATGCCGAGATAGCGGCTCGCCGGCATTCGCTGCATGCGGAATCCCAACGCTTCGAGCCAACCGAAAGGGTGCGCCGCCCAATGGGGGAAGCCACCGAGGCCGAGGGCCTGGGTCATCAGCCCCAGGTTTTGTAGCACCATACCTTGCTCGATGGTGACGAACTCGGTGACCAGGCTTTCGAGCTGCTGGAGGGTCAAGCCGCGCTCGTCCCGCGGGTCGTCGTACAGGTGACCGCCGCGGCTACGGGCGAAGCGGCCGACGCCGGCGGGTCGGAAGCCGGCACGCTCATCGACGACGAAGGCGCCGGTCGATTCGCCGAAGATCTCCAGCACGCCATTGATATAGAGCAGGGTGAGCTCGGCGACGGGCAGAAAGTAGGTGCTCGCCGGATCGTAGAGCGACCATCGATTGACGTCGAGATTGAACATCGGATGCTGCGGTGGCTGCACCCGCGAGTCGGCGAGGCGAACGCGAGCTCGTCGATAGAGCTCCTTCAGCTCACCTCGGCGGGCGAGCTCCACCAACTGGGGGATCTCGGTTGGCGGGAAGTCTTGCGGTCGCTTGAGCAGGTAGGTGGCGTCTTCACGGGTGACGAAGACCGAGACCGTGTGGATGGCATCGCCGCTGGCCGCTGTGCGGCCGAGGGTACCGGCGATGATCGAGCCGCCTTCACCCGGCGCGTAGCTCAGGTCGGCCAGGGCGTAGCCGGTGACCCCGCAGGCAGCGAAGGCGAGAGCGGCTTCTTCGTCTTCCGATAGAGCGAGGGGCGGCTGTTGGCTGTTGTAGGCCAGCGGGCCCTTGTCCATCGCCATGCCGACACCGAAGCGACGCGAGCGCCGGTCGCGCAGGGCATCGAGCAGCGAATAGTGCGCGAGATGGGCGAAACGTTCGTCAGCCTTCATGGCTTGCCTCGTCGGTTGGCACGTCCGGTGGCGGGCCGGTGAGATCGAACCGCCCGATGGGTGCATCGATCGTGGCTTTGAGAGCCGGTTCGGAGCCCGATCGAACGTCCGTCTCGAGACCGAGCTGCCCGAGTAGCCGACCGAGATGTTGCGCTTCGGGATGGACCAGTGAGAAACGATCGAGGCGACAGCCCGATGGGGCGTCCAGGCTGGGGTGCGTGCCGCCGTCGATCTGAATGAAGAACGGCAGCAGCGGTCCCCATGCGTGGTCTTCGAACTGCAAGATCCGGCCTTGCAACAGGTCTCCATCCGGCCGCTGGCGCGACATGCGATAGATCTCCCCGGGCTGGAGTCCGGCGCCGCGGGCGGCCGACGCGACGGCCTCGATGTCGTCGCTGCGAGCAGCCCAGGTCAACAGGCTCGGTGCTTGGAGCTGGCGCAGCAGCGCACCGAAGCCACTGAATTGCTCCTGGGCCGGATCGGGCGCGATGATCTCGAGGTAGCGCTGGTCTTGCAGATCGATCAGAGCGTTGTGTGTACCGACGCCGGGATGGCTGCCGCCGAACATCGCCTGCACGCCGCTGCGATCGGCGATGTCGCGGATACCGGCATCGAGATCGCTCACGCCCCAAAGTAGGTGATCGAGCATCCTCGGCTCCTCTGGTTGATCGTTCGGGGTCATCATCTCCCAGGATGAGAGGTGGCGCAAAGGGGACGCGAGGTGGCGCCAAGGCGGCTCGACGGAGGGGTGACCCGACATGCCCCCAGCGGCATGGTTTACCATGGGCTGGCGAGCCTTGGCGCGAGCGAAACTGAGACATCCAGACGACATCCGGACGACAACTGACCGAGGGCTGACGATGGGCTTCTTGAATCGACTATTGGCGGGCGACCCGAAGCGTGACCTCGAGCGTGCCACGGCGGCGTTGGACAAAGGCGACGCAGAACGTGCTCTGGAGCTGGCGCTGCGCGTGGCGAAGAAAGGTGGCCTGGCCGACCAGCAGCACGCCAAAGCCCTGCTCGCGCGGGCGCGGGAAACGCTGGCGGCCTCGGCCCTCGAGAAGGCGTCCATGGCGGTGACGTCGGAGTACTTCGAAGACGCCGCCGAGTGGGTTCGAACGGCGCTCGAATATGTCGAGGGCGAAGCCCAGCGCCAGGAGCTCGAGAAGCGAGCCTCGGCCCTCGAGGCGCAAGCCCGCGAAGCCGAAGCGCAGGCCGCCTTCGAGCTCTTGCCAGGGCCGGAGGCTGGCCCGGAGGCGGCCACCGAGCTCGACCCCGAGAGCCATTTCCACGCCCTGGTCGGCATGTTGGCGGAAGAGGTTGCCGACCTCTACCGGGCTCGTCCGACGGCTTTCCGCTACGCCTACATCGATCTCAACGAGGGCCAGCTCGAGGGTGCGCAGGCAGCGTTGGATGCGCTGCTGACGGACGGTGACGACGAGATCGTCCGCTTCGAGCGTGGCCGATGCCGGTTGATGCTCGGCGATGGCGCCGGGGCTGCGGAAGACTTCGAGGCCGTATGGGAAAGCCTCGGTGAGGCGCCGCTGGACCTGCTTGGCGAGATGTCGGTCCCGGCGCTGTGGGCCGAAGCGAAACTGGCGACCGGTGAGGCCGAGCCCGTGCTGAACCGGCTCACCGAACTCTCTGAGCCAGTGGCCGGCAGCTCGACCCTCTCGGTCCGTTACGGCGAGGCTCTGCTGCTCGCCCGCCGCGATGCCGAAGCGAGAGACTTCCTCGTCGTTGCGGCACAGCGCTTCGACTATGAGCCGATCCTTCGCTACCAGCTGGCGCGGGCCTTGGTCGCTCTCGATGAGCGGCCGTCGGCGATCGATTGTCTGGAGATCGCGATCGCGCCGAGCTGCGCGTCCGGTCAGTGCGCCAAGCCGCCCAAACATCTGCCGTCGCTACGTGCGTTGTCGTCGCTCTATCTCGAGGCTGGGAACCAGACCGACCGTGTTGGCGAGCTGCTGCAACTCGTCACGCGCGAGCTGAGTGGTCACCTCACGGTCGAAGACTTCGGCCTGGTTGCCAAGTACCAGGAGCAGCTGGGCCATCCCGAGGCGGCGGAGCGCGCTCTGGTCGAGGCACGACGCCTGGTCGAGGCAGCGAAGAGGGGAGCTGGCGCGGTCACCGCGGCGGCGCCGGACCTCGCCGGTGGGCAGCGAGCGCCGATCTGATCCGAGTCTCGCTGCCTGAATGGAGGCTGCTGGTGTCCTCTTGGCGCTTGCTATGAAGTCTCTGGAATCTCTATCATGTGACCACATGGGAGAGAGCCTTATGGAGACATGTCGATGGAAACAGTCGGATTGAGACATCTGAAGTCTCATCTCAGTGAGTACGTCAACCGAAGTCGGGATGGAGAACGCATCGTGATTACGGATCGTGGGCGAGAGATCGCTGAGCTCGTTCCTTTGAGCCCTGAGCGGAAAGCCATGATCGCTCTGCGTGCAGAGGGCAGGGTGTCGTGGGATGGCGGCAAACCCAAGGGCCTCAAGGGGATCTCGGTACGGGGCAAACCGGTCGCCGATACGATCCTAGAGGACCGCCGTTGATTCTTTACTTGGACACGAGCAGCTTGATCAAGCTCTATCTCGACGAGGAGCACAGTGCCCTCGTTCATTCGTGGGTCGACAGCGCCGAGATTTTGTGTACCTCACGCGTCGCCTACCCTGAAGCGATGGCAGCTTTGGCGCGGCGAAGGCGGGTCGGGGATCTGGATGACGATAGCTTTCGAGTGATCCGTGATGCGGTATCAGGAGAATGGGCCGGCTTCAGTACGATTGATCTGAACGAACAGCGGGCCGGTGAGCTCGCCGTGCGGCTAGGCCTTCGAGGCTTTGATGCGGTCCATCTCGCTGCGGCGCACGAGGTCGCGGAAGTCGAAGGAACGTCCGTGTTCTTTTCTTCGTTCGACAAGCAGCTCAATCGAATTGCACGAGCCGACGGGTTGGCAGTTCTCGATGCCGAGAGTGACCTTTAGCCTCTGGCAGCAGAGCTCGATACTTCGATGGAGGTCCATGAGCCGTCGGGATCGTGAAACCCAAGAGTGAGCCGAAGGCCCAGGGTGTCATCCTGAGCCAGATCAACCTCTGAGAATCGCATATCAAGGAGCTGAGCATGTCCTATTGGAGTTCTAGCGCCGCTGGCGTCGGACCGACGAGCACCGCATCGGCGGCTCTCGCGGACCGGACCTTGCCTCGAAAGGCAAGATCTCGTTGGCTCTCGGGGTCTCGAAACGTGGCGCTTGCGGTCGGGCAGATCGTCTTGGGGCTCGTCGCTCCCGCACTCTTTGCCGCCACCCCCCAGATCCCACCAGTGAGCGCCACCCATGGTCATTACGTCGTGCTGGGCTCGGTGAACGGCGTGACGGTGGCCAACGCCCGCCTGATCATCGACGCCGGCTATGCCTGTCCGCAGATCGAGGGTGGTGCGGCGCCGATCCCGATGACCTCACGCGACAACCCGCACCTCTTCCCGGTGATCGTCTGCGAGGCGGTGGTCAAATTCGGGCGGACGCTGCACATCACGCTGCAGGATCGCTCTCTGGCCCTGCCGACGGTGAAGACCGACCCGACCCGTATCGTCGTGTTCGGTGATACGGGCTGCAAGGGCTACAGCGCCAAGTCGAACACCGGCTGCCAGCCCGGCACTCCGGCGCAGCCCTTCGCTTCGCTGGCGGCAGCTGCGGCGGTGGGCCCGACTCCGGATGTGGTGCTGCACATGGGAGATTACAACTATCGCGGTACCTCGAGCCACATCCTGTTTACGGTCGAGCAAGAAGGTAAAACGACCCAGGTGGCCGAATGGACCTACGATGCCGGCGACGGTACCGGGGCGGCGGAGGGTTGCGAGCAGGGTGAGGGGGCGACCTTCTGGAGTCAGAACGCCGTCAACTCCAACCTGCCCGATACCTGGGCCGCCTGGCGCGACGACTTCTTCCGGCCGGCGCGAGACCTGCTGGCGAAGGCCCCTTGGGTCTTGGCGCGCGGCAACCATGAGCTGTGCAGCCGCGCCGGTCCGGGTTGGTTCTACTTTCTCGATCCGAGCTCCAATCTGACCGGCCAGCAGCTGAGCTGCCCGACCCCCGTTGCGAGTGCCGGTGCCCTGCCCAATGTGGTGCTTCCGGAACCCTATGCAGTGGACCTGGGGTCACTGAAGCTGTTGGTCCTCGATTCGGCCAACGCCTGTGACTCCTTCACCGATCCCACCTTCAACGCACGCTACGCCAAGCAGTTTGCCCGTCTCGGGGCCATGGCCGCCGGTAGCGAGACCGCCTGGGTCATGACCCATCGACCGATCTGGGGCGTGACCGGATACAGCTCCACTGAGAGCACTGGCTGCACCTCGGCCAATCAATGGGGCTGTATCAACCAGACCCTCCAGGCGGGGCTCAAAGAGGGCCTGGACGGTGCCTTTCCGCCGGCGGTCAAGCTGTTCCTCGCCGGCCACATGCATCGCTTCCAGAGTGTGACCTTCGACGACGGACGCCCGCCAGTCGTCGTGGTCGGTACCGGCGGTGTGGCCCTCGATCCCAGCCCACCTCTGGGCACCGTGTCGGTCGCAGTCGATGGTGCCAAGGCGAGGACCCTGACGACCGGTGCCGACGTGACGTCGAGCGGCAGCAAGCTGCCGGCTTTCGGCTACCTCGACATCACTTACAGCCCGGATGGAACCTGGAGCGGCACGATCCACAGTCCGCCGGAAGAGCTGACCCTGGCCGACTGTGGCAGCAAACAAC
>JBCCGX010000478.1:0-7469 GCA_039029035.1 Acidobacteriota bacterium
GAAATACGAAAACTTCAAGCCGGGTAACTATGCGACGGCGTTCAACGTTCTGAACTTGAACGCGACCCAGCAAACCGTCAGCTTTCTTTTGACTCTGGATAATGCGGGGCCGTTTCTGGTTCTCACCGTAACGATCAATCCCTTCGCTAGCGTCGAGGTCGGCTGCGAAGAGATCTTGAATCAATTTTTTCCGCCGCTCGTCGGTCAGCATATCGAAGGTTTTTTGGTTCCGGTGGTGGCCAATGCCAACTTTGTCGTCGATGCGGTTTACACCTACATGGGCAAGGACAGTTTCAGAGAGCATCGCACGTACTTCGGCACCGGGGATCCCACCGGGGATCCCACCGGGGATCCGACGCTCGGCACGAATCCTGGAAGCGACCCTGAGCAGATCGTTGCCGCCAGTGGCGCCGGCGGCCTAGGCTTGGGCGGCTCGATCGACGTCGTGCGTATCGATCCGGTGGCGATTCAGTCGTCGATGGTTCCTGATGCGGAGATCGAGCCTCCGTTCGAGCCCTAGTCGGGTCTGGATCGGTTCGCTCAAGTCGAATGACTCGAGGCGGCCACCGGGCCGCCTCTTTTGCCTTGTCGGGGAGTGGGCTACCATGGCCATCCTCGATAGCCGCGGCGTCGCCGTAACCTGCGACAGGTGGCTTCCGTTCATCCACCAGGAGCCACCTTGCAGGATCTGACCAAGGGTTCGATCGCCAAGCACATTCTGCTTTTGGCGGCGCCGATTGCCGCCGGGATGTTTTTCCAGACCCTCTACTACTTGGTGGATCTCTACTTCGTCGCCACACTGGGTGAGGCCGCCATCGCTGGCGTTGGTGCGGCGGGCAACATCAACTTCGTCGTCATGGCCCTGACCCAGGTCCTCGGGGCCGGAACCATGGCCTTGATCTCCCACGCGGTGGGGCGCAAGGACCGCCAGGACGCCAACCTCATCTTCAACCAGAGCTTGCTGCTGGCGGCTCTCTGCGCCGTGGTCACCCTGGTCGGGGGCTATGCCACGGCCGACCTCTACATGCACACCCTCGGTGCCGACCCAGCCACTATCCGGGCCGGCTTGGATTATCTGGTGTGGTTCCTGCCCGGGCTGGCACTGCAGTTTGCCCTGATCGCCATGGGCTCGGCGCTGCGGGGTACAGGCATCGCCAAGCCGACCATGATCGTGCAGGTGGCGAGCGTCGTGATCAACGCGATCCTCTCACCGATCCTGATCGTCGGCTGGCTGACGGGTCGACCGCTCGGCGTGGCGGGTGCAGGACTGGCGAGCTCCATCTCGGTGGCTGCCGGGGTGGCGATGATGTGGCTCTACTTCCACCGGGCGGAGAAGTATGTCGGCTTCGATCGACGCCTGTTTCGGCCGCGGCTCGAGGCTTGGAGGCGGATTCTGAAGATCGGCCTGCCGCCGGGGGGTGAGTTCGCCCTGTTGTTCATCTACATCGGGGTGATCTACTGGGTCGCACGGCATTTCGGTAGCGCTGCCCAAGCGGGCTTCAGCGTCGGCTCGCGGGTCATGCAGGCGATATTCCTGCCTGCGATGGCGATCTCCTTCGCCACCGCGCCGGTCGCGGGTCAGAACTTCGGTGCCGGCCTCACCGATCGTGTGCGGAGAACTTTTCGAGACTCGGCCTGGATCGGCAGCGCCATCATGCTGTGCCTGACTTTGCTTTGCCAATGGCGGCCGGAGATCTTTGTCCAGGTCTTCACCCGCGATCCACAAGTCGTCGAAGTCGGTAGCAGTTTCCTACGCTGGATCTCGCTCAACTTCGTCGCCTCTGGCCTGGTCTTCACCTGCTCCGGCATGTTCCAGGCTCTGGGCAATAGCGTGCCCGGGGTGGTGAGCGGTGCCACCCGCTTGCTGACCTTCGTCGCTCCGGCGGTGTGGCTCACCGGGCGTCCGGGCTTCGAGCTGCATCACCTGTGGCTGGTGTCGGTCATCAGCGTGGCGCTGCAGGCGGTATTCAGCCTGTGGCTGCTGCGGATCGAGATGCGGCGACGGCTGGCCGTTTTACCTCGAGCCGCGAGCCGTCAGCCCTGAGGCTCGATGGCGTCGAGGAAGGGCGCGACATCGAGCAGGACGATGTCGTCCCGTTGCCGCAGCTGGCGTAGGAACCAACCCTTGTGACCCGAGCCGTAGGTGATCAGGATCCGTTGACCCTGGCCCTGGCGCTCGTCCAAGGCCTTGGCGATGTAGGCATAGTGCGCGGCGTTGATGTTGTCCCAACCGCCGGGACCGAGCTCGTCGTTGAACAGCCGGTTGTAGATCGATAGACCGATCTCGACCGCGTCGTCATAGGCGTCGGTGTGGATCCAGCGTGGATCATCGTCGTCGCCGCCGGCGGTGATGGCGGCCTCGGCTTGCCGGTTGGCCTCTTCGTAGGCCGCCCAATCCTCCGCTCGGGCTGGGTCTTGGCTGATCGCCTCCAGCTGGGCACGCCGAGTGTCCGCCATCGGCCGTGTCCAGGCGGCGGTGGGCACGATCTCGAAGTCCATCTCGCGGGTGAGAGGGAACAGCGCGTCGACATACTCCGGAAACCGCACCACCCGCGGCTCAGCGATCTCACCGGTGGTGCGGAACTCGTCCATCGCGGTGGGCAAGCGATCCGGCGGGATCTCGACCAGGACGACCGCCGGCTCGATCGTGCGGATCAGGCTTCGGACCACTTCGGTGCTGTAGCGTTCGCTTTCGCGATGCTGGCCATGGATCATTCCCAGAACCACGACCTCATTCTTCAGCGGCTCGGCTTGGGTTCCTGGCTCCGAGGCTGCTGCCGATGTGTCGTCGGCGGGAGGCGACGAGGGCGCGCAGCCGCTGAGCAGGAGCGAGACGGCGAGTCCCCAAAGGACGTGGTGGCCGGTTCGACCGGGTTGTCGATGCATGGTTCTTCCTCGGGCCTGGTTTCTAAGGACAGGTCTGGAAGACACCTGTCTCGCGGATCGGCTGGAAGCCGGCCCCCTGCGGGTTGATGTACTGCTGGACCTCGCCCGACACCGTATCGGTGACCCGAAGCTCGACCCGGACGTCGGTCAGGCCGGCGCCGAAGACCCAGAAGTTCTCGAACCCGGGCAGGCTGCAAGCGTCGAGGACTTTGATGACGACTTCGATGTTGTCGGGGGAGAAAAACCAGAAGGTCCCGGTGTCGGCGGTGAGGTTCATCGCCTGGCCGGCGCCAGTCTCGCCGATCGGCGTTTCCCAAAGGACCTCGACGGCGAAGCGGCCGTCGTTCAGGCAAAGGGTCTCGGCGGTCGGCTCGCACGAGCCAGGGGCATCTGTGGCCTGCAACAGTGGAGCCAGCTGGGCGGCCTCGGAGAAAGGCGATCTTGCGGTTGCTGATCCTCCGGTACCCCACGCGCCGCTACCCGTCGCACCGCCGGCCGTGCAGGTGTCGAAGGCGGCGGTGTCGCGGACGGGCTGGAAAGCGGTGCCGAGGCTGTTGGTGTAGAGGCGACTCTCGCCGGTGAGGGTGTCGGTCACGGTGAGATCGACCGCCACGTCGGTCAGGCCACCGGCGAAGACCCAGAAGCGCTGGAACGGGTCGATGCAGGCGTCGAGCACCTTGACCACCAGCTCGATATTGTCCGGCGAGAAGAACCAGAAGGTACCGGTGTCGCCGGTCAGCTCGGCTCCTATGCCGTCGCCGGTGGCGCCGGCGAAGTCTTGCCACCGGGCCTCGACGCGAAAACGATCGTCGCTGAGGCAGAGCGCGGTCGGCGAGGGCTCGCAGGTCGGCGGTGGATCGACGGGGGCGAGGGCCTGGCCGCTGACGACGATCAGGTTGCCGACATCGACGGTGCCCGGGCTGAGGCCGTTGCCGACCATCTCGTTGGTGATCAAGTCGGTCAAGCCGTCGCCGTTGATGTCGCCCGCCGCGGCGCTATAGCCCAGGGTGTCGCCCACATCGCCGCTGGTGAAGCCGCGCCCGCCCTGGATCTCGGCGATCCGCAAGGTGCTTGCCGGTGGCAGCGCACCCTCCGCCAGGTCGATCGTCGCCGGCCAGCTTCCGGGACGGCCGAAGAACACGTGGACGGCGCCGGCATCAGTGCGCCCTTGAGGGTTGGCATGGGGGGAAGTGAAGGCGAGATCGTCGTAGCCGTCACCGTCGAAATCGCCCGCTGCGGCCGTGTCGCCGCCGATCGCTCCCTGCGAAGGCCCCAGGATACGGGTGATGGTCAAACCAGGCGGCGGTGCGTCGAGATCGAAGGCGCGATCTTTCAAGTCCGCGGCGTTGAAGAAGACATGGCCCAGACCGGAGCTCGATCGGTCCTGGGCGTCGGTGCCATCGGCCACCAAGTCGCCGATGAACAAGTCGGCGACACCATCGACATCGAGGTCGAGCCCGCCGAGGATCTCTTCGCCGAAGGTGATGTTGACGAACTCACCGTTGATGATCGTGCGACTGCCAGGTGAGGCTTGGATCTCGAAGCTGTAGCCGGCTGGCCAAAGGTCAGCAGGGAAGTTGTCGTCCCAGGCGATGTAGAGCGTGCCGTCCGGGGCGCCGCCGGTAGGCTCGGCCGAGCCGGCCGGTGCACCGAAGGCTTGCAGCAAGGCACCGGCCCGGTTGAGGGCTGCGGCCATCAGCACCTCGCCACGACCGTTGCCGTCGAGGTCGGCGATCTGGCAGGTGGCGCCGAAGTGGTAGCCGTCGGCGCCCGGCGGCGGGGTGATCCGCGTGACATGGCCTTCGAGGTCGCCGAGGGTGGGTTGGGCGAGATCGAAGACGCCGCCGGTCGCCAGATGCGGCCCGCCGCGCAGAACGTAGACGGCGCCACGATTCTCCTCGTCACCCAGGTCTTCCTGGTCGGCGCCGACGACGATGTCGGCGATACCGTCGCCGGTGACGTCGCCAGTGCGGGCCCAGATGCCGAGGCGATCGAGGGCGTTGGCGCCGACCAAGGTGGTGAGAGTGATCGCCGGTGGTGGTGCTGAGAGGTCGACCAGCTCGAGCGTCTCGGCTTGAGCGCGCAAAGCAGCCCCACCGACCACGAGGGTCAGCGCGCCGGCCCCGATGCGGCCGGTGGGTGAGAAGTTCTGGCGGCTGATCAGCAGGTCGCCCAGACCGTCGCCGGTGACGTCGTCCATCCAGATCTCGCTGCCGGCGTTCTCCTGGATCTGCGACCCGCCAAGGCGCAACACGTTGGGGTCGTCCAACGCCGTATCGACGAAGCCACCGGTGGTGCCGTCGCCGAAGATGAGATCGACCTCGCCCGAGCGCGAAAAGCCGAACGATCGAGCCAGCATGTAGGCGACGGCGTAGTCCACCAGGCCGTCGCCGTCGACGTCGAAACCGCCGGCCACCGGCACACCGAAGGTGCCCTGGCCGGTGGCGCCGTAGACCCGCCGAACGATGCCGTCTTCGGGAGCGACATCGAGCAGGTCGATGACCGGATCGCTCTGGGCGCTGGCGACGGTGGTCACGAGTAGGGCGAAGATGGGAATAAGTGCTGATCGTCGGTGCAACATGATGCAAAAGCCTCCGCAGTGAGTATAGTGCGCGGCAGTGAGTCCGGGCAGCGAGCTCGGAGCTCCCTTACCGAGGCCAAATCGAGATATGCGTGCCTTCTTGCCCGACGAATCACACCCTGTGGTGGATGCCTTCCTGGCGGACCAACTGACCGGTGACGCCGCGCTCGAGCGGACCATCGACCGCCGGGACTATATGTGGCGGTTCGCCATGGATCAGCGATCGGATCAGCGAGATCTGGCGCTGCTCGATTACTTCCGCGGTGGGTTGAGTGTCGAACGCCTCGTGCGACGGGCCCTCGCCTGGCGGTTCGGTGCGCGAGAAGACCTCCGGCTGCTGGACTTCGCCGCCGGCTGCGGCCGAGCCACCCGCTACCTCGTCCGCCAGCACGGCGCGGAGCGGATCACCGCGGCGGATATCCTCCCAGAGGCGGTTGCCTTCCTTCGCCAGACTTTCGGCATCGAGACGTTCGCTTCGGCGACCCGGCCTGATGACGTCGTCTGCGACCAGCCATTCGACGCCATTGTCTCGGCCTCCTTCTTCAGCCATCTGCCCCAGGCCACCTTCGAGCCCTGGCTGCGTCGTCTCTATGGCATGCTGGCGCCGGGGGGACTGCTGATCTTCAGCGTGCATGGCGAAGACGCCTGGTCGGGCGCACTCGACGCGAACGGCTTTTCGTACCTGCAGGTCTCGGAGATCGACGAGCTGTCGACTGAGGACTACGGTATCGCCCAGGTCTCGGAGAGCTTCATGGCGCGAGCGATCGCCGCGGCCAGTGGTGGTCAAGCCTCCTATCGTCGGCTGCGTCGTGGCTTGTGGACTTACCAGGATGTCTATCTTGTGACCACCGACAGCAGCGCTGCGGCAAGCGAGATCCAGCCCGGCGAGCCCGCTGGCCAACTCTATGGGGCGGAGCATCCGGAATCGGACCCGTGCCAGCTCCAACTGCACGGCTGGGCCACCGACCTGAACGGCTCCGAGGTGGAGCGCATCGAGGTGGTGGTCAACGGCGCCACCGCTGGAGTCACCGCGCCCGCAGCGCCATTACCCGAGATCGCCGCCGACCTCGGCCAGCCTGAGCTGGCGGTCGCGGGCTGGAGCATGGTCGTGCAGAGCCCGCGCGGTCGGTTCGATCCGCGTGACGTGATCCTGATCAAGGTCGTTTCACGTAGCGGCGAGTCCTATGTCATCCACGGCGACACGCTGCGCGGCCTGCTGGTCACCGATGCACTGGCCCGGCTACGCGAGCGGAGCCAACAGGTGGAGCAGCTGGAGCGACAGCTGGCGCAGATGCGGCAAAGCCGTTTCTGGAAGCTACGCGAGACGTGGTGGGACTTGCGGCATCGCCTGGGCTCGGGCTGAACCGACGAATTGCCCAGGCAAGCAGTCCTTGGTGACCGACGGTAGGTACCTCGAGGCGAATGCTAAGATCGCCCGCCAGATGACTGAAGGTCGGACTCAGGGCGCCATCGACACGGACCTCGCTTCGACCTGCGACGTCTGCGGTTGCACGATTCCCCGGTCGCAGGTGCATCTCGAGAACGAGCACTGTTGGTTTCTACGCAAGCCTCAGGCGGTGCTGGTCGGCTCCGGCATCATTATGCCCAAGGTCCATCGGGACACGTTGTTCGATCTTTCGCCGGAGGAATGGGTCGCGACGCGGGAGATCTTGCTTGCCGCCAAGCAGCTGATCGATCGCGAGCTCTCACCTGGCGGTTACAACGTCGGCTGGAATTGCGGCGACGCCGGTGGCCAGCAGCGGCGCCATGCCCACCTCCACGTCATTCCGCGCTTCGCCGACGAGCCCCACGCCGGTAAGGGCATCCGGTGGTGGTTCAATCAGGAAGAGAATCTGCGCCCCGCGATCCGTTGCGCCACCCCCTGAGGGATGGGTGGCCGCGCACCATTCCGCTCGCGCGAGCCGACGGCTGCGGCCGTCGCCAGGTATGGGACCCACGTCTTGGCCGAGCCCCTGGAAGGGCTGGTGGTGGTGTCGTTCCC
>JBCCGX010000479.1:0-7454 GCA_039029035.1 Acidobacteriota bacterium
GAGACGATCCGTGACACCTTGGCCTGGGACAGGGAGCGATCGTCAAAGTCGGGTTGGAAGACGGGGCTCGAACCGGAGCTCGAAGCCGAGTTGCTGCGGAGCTATAGCGCCAGAGCGAGTTCTGTTGATTGAAGCCGCGATGCCCGAGGCTCCGAAAAATCGCCCTCGATCGTCGTTTGATCGGTTTGCGTGGTTGCAATGGGTAAACGAGCCTCGATCGCCCGTCGCGCAGGGTCGACATGACCCAAACGACGCTCGTTGGGGTCAAGTCACGGTGCGAAGATCGGTGATTGAGGCTCGATCGCCAGTTGAGGTCATGGCACAGGTCGCGATCGAGGCTCGATTGTCGTGTGGGGCGACATGCAATGAGGCGTTTCACGCTCGATCTCGCATTGTCCTGATTTCGATATGAGCGTGTTCCAGGCACCTCCGTCAGATTTGGCGCTCAGGCATGGGTTGCCGAATGCCGTGCACCGATTGGCGCAACGTCACAGCGTCTGCAGAATCATCGGAACTGCACGACGTCGCCGAAGCCGATCGGCAGCTCGGCAGTCGCATAGAAACTAGCCGCCTGCCAGCTCACAGGCCGACCAGGCTTTGTGCGATGACCGCCGCGGTTCCGAGGACCACCAGGAAATACAGCGCCAGGTAGGCGATCGTCGTGAGCAGGGCTCTCACCACCGCACCCCGCATCGACATGCCGAACGTCCGCGCCAGAGCGAAGACCATGTAGGCGGTGCAGGCGACGATCGCGCTGACGGCGGTCACCGTGCTGATCGCAGCCGGTACCAGCATGGCGAGGATCAAGATCAGAAAGGCGGCAGCGTGGTAGTGGAGGGAGAAAACGAGGCAGATCGAGTAGACACTGCCGCGAGTGAACCACCGCAACAGCAAGGCCAGCAGCGGCACCATGAGAATGCCGACGACGGTCGGCAGCCAGGTCAGAACCTTGCCTAGGATCGGAGCCAGCTCGTCCTCGGGCAGGGCGGTCAAGCCGGAGACCAGGCCGCCGATGAATCCATGTTGCAGCGGCCGTAGGAAAGGCCAGGCGAGGAAGAAGACGAAGGCGCAGAAGAGGTAGAGTCGGAGCGGAGTGAGGTAGCGTGCCCGTCGCCCCTGGAGCCAGTCGCGGGTCAGGGCGCCAGGAGTGAAGAGCAATCGACGCAGGCTGGCTACAAGCTTACTGTCGACCGAAAATATAGCTTCCGCGACGTCCTCCAGCCAGTCTCGGACCGACACCAGGAGCTCGCCTTGCTTCTGGCCACAGGACGGGCAGAAGGCGCCCACCTCGGCCTGCCCGCAATTGGGGCAGGAGAGGCTCTGGGAGCTGGTGCTCAACGGAGGGCTCGTTGCTGTGTCTTCAACCATTCGCGCCAGGCGTCGTAGCTGCGCTCACCGAAGTCCTCGCCGCTGATCTTTTTGAGGATGCTGTAGGCGTAGTCGTGGTTGTTGGGCTGCAAGAGCTCCAGGATATCGACCAGGGTGGCGCCGGCCCGGCGGGCGATCTCGGGGCGTAGGGCGGGACGGTCGGCGAGGCCATCGAGGACAGCGAGGCTCTTGTTGCGGTCGGTGGTGGCAGGGAAGTGGAGCGCCTGGAGTATCGGGTCGAGGGGAATCTCCAGGTCCTTCTGCTCGCGCGCGATCTGTTGCAAGACCCGCAGGACGTTGTTGCGCACTAGGTAGGACGGGTCGGCGACCTGTGGCAGGAGGGCTTCGAGCAACTCGGCGCCGTCATCGAGGTGAGCCAGCAAGTAGGCGGCGCTGCCCCGCTGGGCGGCATCGGAGGAGTTGGCGAGGATGCTCTTCAGGGCCGCCTTGTGAGCCGGTGCGCCAGACTCGAAGAGGTCGGCGAAACGTTCGAGATCCGGGTGGGCGAAGCCGACGATGCAGTGGAAGGCGGGGCACTCGACGTTGCGGCCGTCGATCTTGCCCTGGGACAAGAGGCCCATCGAGGTGCGCTCGTACTGTTGCCAGGCGGCGAGCAAGCCCTCGGGATCCTCGGCCGGCTCAGCCGTCGGCTCCGGATTGAACGCCATGCGCGTCGCCGCGTCCGCCGTGTCGACGAGGTCGATGGTGATGTAGATCGGCTTGCCGGGCTGGAAGTACTGAATGCGCGAAATCCGCACGTTGGCGAAGTCGCCCATAGCCTCGATCTCATCCTCGATCGCGTCGCGCAGCTCGCGCGCCTGCTCGTTCTGCCCTGCGGCACGCAGAGCTTCGAGCTGCCGTAGCTGGGCGCCGACTTGGGCCTCGACCTGCTCGGCGGAGATTTGCTGGCTGCCATAGACGTCGACTCCGGCCAGACCGACAGCCTCAGGCGACTCGGCCGCTGGTTCGCCGGCCGGCTTGGCCTGCTCGGCGAAGAACTCCTCCGCCCTCTCGCGCAGCGGCAGCTGGTGGGAAGAGGCTAGGATCAGACGATATTGTCGCGCGGCCAGCTCCGGCTGGTCGCTCTCGTCGTAGAGCCGGGCGAGTTGGGCGCGGACGTAGGCGGTGGTGCCCCAATCGTCCCGCCCAGCGCCTGCCAGGGCCCGTTCCAGAGCCTGGATGGCACCGGCTTTGTCGTCGGCGCGGGTGAGCTGGTTGGCCACCATGGCCGAGTAGCGGATCGAGCCCGGCAGGTGCTTTAGGGCTTCTTGCAGATGCACCAGCGCGCTGTCTCGATCGTCGGCTCGAACCGAGGCGCGGGCTTCTTCCACCAACGCCTTGGCGGTGAGGAAGTCTTCGCTCCACGGCTCGATGCCCGGCGACGGCTGGAAGACGAGCACTGACGGCTCCACCGGCAAAGAGTTGGCGCTCAGGGCCGTGGTGTGGCCCGCCAAGCGCTCGACCCGTGGCCGACTCTCGAGCCAGGGGTCGATCGGGCCGAGATCCTCGGTCGCGTCGTGCAGAGCCGGGATCTGGTAGTGCATCGGCACGGTGATCCGGGGCTGCAAGCGCTCGAGGATCGACTCGACCTCGTCCTCTTGCAGGATATGAAAAGTCGAGTCGATCGGGATCATCAGCACGTCGATACGCCCTAGGGCTGCGATCAGGGCATCGTCCAGCGGCCCATTGTCACCCAGGTGGGCGAGGCGTAGGCCGTCGAGCTCGAGCACCCAGATGGTGTTGGTCTGGCCGAACTCGCGGCCATACTTACCGGCGTGCTTGCCGGTGAGGCCTTCGAGCGCCACGTCACCGACCGCGTAGCGCCCCGGTCGACGGAAGACGGGAATGTCGCTCGACCAGTAGTAGCTGGCATCGTGGTCGAAGTGCGGATGGGTGATCAGGATCGCGTCGGCCGCCGGCGGTTCGGGAAAGCCATAGCCCAACCAGATCAAGCTGTTGTAAGGATCGATCGCTACTCGGGTGCCGCTGGCGGAGGTGACGACGAAGCAGGCGTGGGCGACGTATTCGATACCGACTGCGCCTTGGCCCGACGCCTGAGGCGTGACCGATGCGCCGGTCGGCAGGCCGGCGGCCAGCGCCGCCGCGACGAGACAAACTCTCACTCCGTTGCACGCAAGGTTCATCATCGCAGCTCCGTCTCAGGCTAGGTCGGTCTCAATACGCCAGGTTGGCGCCAAAGATGGGGGCTTCGCCGTCGGCGATCGACTCGGCCCAGGCTTCCAATCGACCGCTGTGCAACGTCCAGAAGTTGCCGCAAAGCTCGAAGTACTGCAGGACCGCTGCCTGCTCACCCGCTTCCAGGAGCTCCTTCGCCAGGATCATGTTGGGGCCGAACGAGTTGAGCTGCGGCGAGCCGGGCGTGCGGCCGGCGGCGAGCAGATAGTCGGAAGCACGAGGGGTGTCACCCGACAGCAGGGCGAGGCGGCCGAGGATCAAGTTGCCGTGGTGGATCGCGTTGCCGTAGTTCCAGCTCTGCTCCTGGCCGGGCGCATCAGCGAGCAGCTCGTTGGCGTAGCTCCGGGCCTTGTCGTGCTCGCCGGCCTCGAAGGCAGCCTTGGCGACGTTGACCAGGTTGGCCCAGCGATCGGCCGCGGCGGCACCGATCAGGCTCGTCTCCAGCTCATGCAGGGCCTGTCTGGCCGTCGCTGGGCGGGATCCCTTGGGGGCGCCCATCAGGTCTAGCTGATAGAGATGCCCGAGCTGCCTCGGCCATTCCGAGCTGGCCGGTTCGAGCGACTTGGCGCGTAGCAGAAGTTGCTTGGCCCGTTCCCGGTCCGAGATCAGGAAGAATTTGGCGGCATTGCCGAGAACCTGGGCGTCGTTGCCGTGGGTCTCGGTCTGCTCGAGCCACGCATCGCGTGCCTGGTCGTAGGCCTTGCCGTCGATCCCCGGCAACAGCTGGAACGCGGGGTTGCCGGCCGCGCGGCTGGCGGGATGGTGGCGAATGATCCACAGGACATGGGTCGTCCTGGCGCTGCGCGCCTCGGCGGTCGGCTGCCCCATGTAGTAGTTCGCTAGTCGGATGTGCGAAGCGAGATGATTCGGTTCTTGCCGCAGCTGGGCCTCGAGCTCGGCCGCGTCTGCGGCGCTCATCTGGCGGCCTGCCAGCTCGGCGCGCAGGACCTCGTCGGCCCGGGCGACGGCCGGCACGAGCGCCAGGCTGATGGCGAGCACGAGCGCGCCGCGGCGGATGAGATGTCTCAGCATGTCATGCATAGTCCAGCCCTCCTTGGCTTGTCGGAGCCCCGCCTCGCGCGGGAGCGCCAACGGATACTTCAAGTGCACTAGGTTATACGATCGTTGGAGGTACAATATTCACGAATGGAGCGATCGAAGGACGTGAGTGCGGCGCGGGGGCAGAGCTCTTCGTGGGAGGATGGGATTCTCGATCAGGAGGTCGGCCTGGAGTGCCTCGAGGTGCTCGAGGTCGTCCTGCCGCAGGTCGAGAGCTTTCGTTCGGCCGTCGGCGTTCGTAACGAACGGCAGGCACTCTATGTCCGGTGGCTCGATGGCAGCGGCGCCTGGGGGATCGGTGAATGCTCCTGTCGCCCGGATCCTTTCTACAGCGGGGAGTTCGTCGCCGGCGCGAAGGCGGTCCTGCGCGATTTCGTCGTGCCCCTGCTGCCGCAGCACGCCACTGTCGGCGAGATCGCGCGGGCTCTGGCGCGGGTTCGGGGCTGGCCCTTCACCACCGGTGCAGTGCTCGATGCCGCCTTCGACCTGCTGCGTCGCCGCGGCGGTGAGGACCCCTACGACCGCTGGCCCCATCGCCGCATCGCGCGTATCCCGGTCGGTATCTCGCTCGGACTGTTCGACACGCCACAGCAAGCCGTCGACCGAGTCGCCGCCGGCGTCGCCGAGGGTTACCGGCGGATTAAGCTCAAGATCGGACCGGGTATGCACCGGTCGACCCTCGAGGCGGTGCGTGCGGCGTTCCCCGATTTCTACCTCGGCTTCGACGCCAACGGCTCCTTCGGCGACGACGACGTCGACCTCGTCGCCTCCCTGGCCGAGCTGGCGCCGCGGATGGTGGAGCAACCCTTCGCCCCCGATCGACTCGATCTGTGTTTGGCACTGAGAGAGCGCCAGCCGGAGATGGGTATCTGCCTCGACGAGTCGCTCACCGGTCTCGGCCTGGTGAAGACGGCCCACCGTCTCGGCGCTCTCGACGAGGTCAACATCAAGCCGGGTCGCGTCGGGGGGCCCATCGAAACGATGCGCATTCTCGAATACTGCCACGGCCAAGGGCTGCCGGCCTGGATCGGCGGCATGTTCGAATCCGGCGTCGGCCGCATGGCGAACTTGAGAGCAGCAGCCTGCCTACCCGACGCCACCGCCCACGACCTGAGCCCTTCGCGGCGTTACTTCACTGCCGACGTGGTGGCCAAACCGGTCGATATGGGTGCGGACGGGACGATCGATATCGGCGCGATGCAGCCGGTTGCGATCGATGAAGAGAACCTGGAGCGGATGCTCGTCGAGCGTTTGAGCCTGCGGAAAGACACTTAGGAGACCCATGCTCGATACTCTGATTCGCGGTGCGACTGTCTTCGACGGCGTCGACACCGAGCCGCAACGCCTCGCCGTAGGGGTGCGCGGTGAGACCATCGCCCACGTCGGGGACGATCCCGGCCGCTCCGCCGCGCGGCGGGTGGTCGACGCCGAGGGTCTCTTTCTCTGCCCAGGCTTCATCGACACGCACGCCTCCACTGGTCTGGGCTACATGCTGCCGAACGCGGCCGACAACAAGCTCTTCCAGGGCGTCACCACCGAGATCATCGGCAATTGCGGCACCTCGACCGGGCCCGTCGGCCGGCGCCTGGTGCCGACGATGGAGAAGTTGGCGGAGGAGATCGGCTTCACCTTCAATTGGCTGAGTCTGGGCGATTGGTTCGAGGGCCTGGAAGACTACGGCCTGCCGTTCAATATCGGCACCTTCATCGGCCACAGCACCCTGCGCGCCGGCATCTGTGCCGATGCCCAACAGGTCACCCGGCGCGAGATCGACCAGATGGTGGCGATGCTCGACGAGGCGACGGCCGAAGGCGCTCTGGGGCTGTCGACCGGCCTGGTCTACGCTCCGGGCAGCTTTGCCGAGACCGAAGAGATCATCGAGCTGGCCAAAGTCGCGTCGCGCCATGGCGGGATCTACGTCAGCCACATCCGCGACGAGCGCCAGGACCTCGAAGCCTCGATCGAAGAGACGGTGCGCATCGGCCGGGAAGCCGAGCTGCCGATCCTGGTCAGCCACTTGAAGGCGGCGGAGAAGCCCAACTGGGGCAAGATCCCAGGTGTCATCGCGAGGATCGAGGCGGCGCGGCAAGAGGGGTTGGAGATCAACTTCGAGGTCTACCCCTATGCCGCGGTGTCCACCAAGCTGCGCACCTTCATCCCCAAGCCGACCCTGGCCGACGGCGTCGAGGCGATGGTGGAGAAGCTGCGCGGCGACGAGTGGCGCCGGCGCAGCACCGAATGGTTGGTCCAGCGCGGCACCGACTTCCAGGCGATGGTCCTGATCACCGAGAGTGTCCCAGGGGCCCAGGGGCGCAGTGTCGCCGAGATCGCCGCCGACCGGGGTACCGAGCCGGCCGAGATGGTGGTCGATCTGCTGCTCGCCGATCCCGACGCCTGGATCGTTTACCACTGCATTGCCGAGGCCGACATGGACGCCGCCATCCTGTGGCCCGATTCGATCGTCTGTAGCGATTCGTGGAGCCACCCGATCAACGCGCCGAACCAATTCGGCAATCCGCACCCGCGCACCTTCGGCGCCTTCACCCGATTCCTCGAGCGCTACGCCCTATCCGAAGAACGCCTCCCCTTCGGCCACGCGATCCGCAAGATCACCTCCTACCCGGCTCATTGGCTGCGCTTGCCGCAGCGCGGTCGAATTGCCGAGGGCTGCTTCGCTGATCTGGTCCTCCTCGATCCCTCGCGGGTCAAAGAGAAGGCGACGTTCGCCGATCCGCGGCAGACCAGCGAAGGCACCGAGCGGGTGTGGGTCAACGGCACCCTGATGCTCGAAGGCGGCGAGGTGGTGCGCAAGATGCCGGGGCATATCCTGC
>JBCCGX010000480.1:0-7440 GCA_039029035.1 Acidobacteriota bacterium
GAACGAACGGCAGACTTGGCGGAAAGGTGCCTTCGGGAAATTTGGCCAGAGGGTCGCCACCGCGCAGGCGCTCGGCGGCTTCGCGATACTCAGTAACTACCCAGGCGTAAGCGTCCCGCATCGCTTTGCGGACGACCCTGCCTCGGGCGTGGAACGGCGGCGCCGGTGAGCGTTCCAGGTTCTCCGGGCGATGGTGAGGATCGTAGGTCATCGCCGCCTCGGGGCCGAGGACTTCCTTTTCGGTGAAGCGGCGTTCCACCGCCGCTTCACCCTGGATCTCGCGCAGGAGGTCTCTACACCGACGCCGCACTTCGCTGATCTTCAAGTGACGCCAGCTGGGCAGGGGATCCAGCTGGACTGTCATCTCGGTGGCGTGTTCGTAGCGACCGAAGTGCTTACCACGACGCTTTTCGGCGTACTCTCGGCTGCGATCGAACCACCAGCCCCGTAGAGGGTGGTCGCGGGTCAGTGCGCGAGCGCTGTGGACGCCTGGCCAGTTAATCGCCCTCTCGACTAGCTGTTCTTTGACGCCAGCGGCGAGGAGGTAGCGCAGCCGGGCGATCTGGTCTTCAGGCTCGTCGCTGACCAGGATGGCTCGGTAGCGCCGCTCCAGTAACTTGCCGGGCCAGTTGTGGAGCCGGCCGATCTCGCGTGAGAGGTTGGTGTTCATATGGCGCATGAAGTCGGCCAGCTGCTTGGCGGTCTCGGGCACCAATAGAAGATGCATGTGGCTGCTGAGCGCTGCAACAGCGACGATGGAGATCGAGTACAGCTCTTGAGCTCGGCCGATGACGCCGAGAATGAGCTCGTTGACTCGGCCTCTCGCGTCGGGCCGCAGTAGATAGCGACCTTGGATGGTGTTGATGGTGACCTCAACCAGGGCACCGCCTTCTGGGACGTAGCGCAGCGGGTAGCCCATCTCAGGCAGAGCCTTGGGGCAGATCGTGGTCGTCGGCTTGATCTAGATGGAGTGATCCCATTTCATAATGGGCTAGACGTGATCGGTGTTTCTGATTTGACTGGACGGAGAAAATGACCACGAAATGTCCGCCGAGTCTGGTGCCATGATCGGAATTGAGTGGCGAGGATCGGGCGCTTGGACAGGTGTTGAGAGAGGGGCAACGAAACGACTGACACTTCTCAAGGGGTCGACGCCGTGCACGAGATCTACCGACGCTACCGGCGACACGACTAGGTGTCAGACCTCTCGTCAGTGTGTGTCAGACATCTCGTCAGGTGGGTGTCAGACATCTCGTCGACACGGCGACACGACTAGGTGTCAGACCTCTCGTCAGAAAGGCTCGGGACGGAAGCCGACACGACTAGGTGTCAGACATCTCGTCAGGTGGCGAGGAGGTAGCGCAGCCGGGCGATCTGGTCTTCAGGCTCGTCGCTGACCAGGATGGCTCGTCCAGGTGTCCAACACGACTAGGTGTCAACACGACTAGGTGGCGACACGACTAGGTGTCAGACATCTCGCCAGAAAGGCTCGGGACGGAAGCTGAGTCTCAAGGCTCGGTCGATGGCGAAACGGCCTCGCGCACGATCTTCCAAACCATCCCCTCACGCGTCAGCTCGAGGTTTTTGGCGACGCGATCCCGGTAACCGGGTGAGGCGAAAGCCTGGTCGAAGCGCGCGATAGCGCGGCCGGCGCCAAGGGTCTCGATCTCGATCGCCGAGAGCTCGACCTCGATGAATCCGGGCCGACTCAAACGCTCCCGCCGTCGCGCCTTCCAGGCTTCGAGGGTCGAACCAGTGGCCGGCTCGAAGTCATCGGAGTAGAAGCTGAGGTACTCAGGGATGTCCTTGCCGGCCCAGGCGGCAGCCCAGGCCAGGACCCGAGCTTCGATCTCGACCGCGGCTACCGATTCCTCCTCGGGCTGCAGGCGTACCGGAGTCGAGAGTGAGGGGGTCGCGAAGGCTCGCGGGCTCTCGGCGGTGAAGCCGAGCTCCACGGCCTCGTCTGGTGGTCGAGTCAGCCACAGGCTACCGATCGAGCCGATCGCCAAACCGGAACAGAAGACGACGGGTAGGACGAGGGCAGGACGAAGCCAGCGCCGCGCGGTCGTCGAGGGGGCGTTGGGCAAGTCCGCTCCGATCTGGAGGGGAAGCCCGTCCAGTCGGATGTACTGGTCTACCAGACGCGAGACCTGGTACTTGGCCTCCAGATCGAGCTCGAGAAAGCGGATACCGATACCTTTGGGGCGATCCGGCCCCAGGTCTCGGTTGCGAGACCATAGAATCTCCGCCGTGCCCCGGATCGGGGGCTCGTCCTCCAGCAAGACGAATCGAACCTCGCAAACCGTTCCGGGTTCGTAGAGCTCTGAGCCACGGATGAACATCCCACGCATCGAGATATTGCCGGCGATCATGTGCTTCGCCGGGCTCGACGGCTCGAGCTTGAGCTCGACCTGGCAGTCGATCGGTACCCTCAGGGACTCGAAGCGGGCTTTGCCGATGGCGTTCTTGGCGGTCACTGTGCTTGCAGGGGGCAATCGTCGCCAGCCGCCAGACTTCCGGCCGAGGCGTGATCGAGATGCGTGCGTAGCGTTTAGGGGAAGCATAGCATCATGCCGATAAGTTCCCGGTGCTGTTGGGCACTACCGCCACCGGATCGACAGTCCGTCGTCGTGTAAGCTCGGGTGACCTTGGCTTTTCGAGCCCACCTGATCGCCCATCCGACTTCGACCGGCCCGGATCCGGAGCTGGCCAGAGACGATGCGGCCTTTTTCTTGGGCACCTGGGCCGGCGCGCTGCTCTCCGTCTGGGGCACTCCATCGATCGAGATCGATTGGCGATTGGCCAAGATTTCCCGCCGGCACCAGACCCTGGCGTTGCGTGCGACCACCGAGGATGACTATTGCTTCCGGCTCGTCCTCTTCTTGAACGGTCAGCGGGCGGTGCGCCTGACACGGGTCTACTTCGAGACCTTCGAGAGCGTGATGACGCGCCTGCAGGATCACCTCGAGGTCGAGGATCTCTCGCCGGATCAGCCGATTGCTGAAGAGCATCACGACGGTCTCCTCGAGATCCTCGGCGAGGAACCAGGACAAGTTTGGCTGCTGCGGTTGCTGGATGGCGAGTCGCCACGGCAGGCTTATCGCAAGGCCGGTCGCCAGCAAGCGACGCAGATCTCGGCGGTCGCCGACGCTGCCGGCCTGACACCCGACGTCGATCTGCTGGAGCGATTCTTCACCGGTAGTTTGACGCGCCAGGAGGTCGAGGGCGAGAGCGATTGGGACAACTTCGGCGATCTTCTGCTGTTCATCGAAGCCCTCGGCTTGCCGGGGATCAAACAGCAGCTGCAACAGGAAACGGAAGACGAGGAAGAAGCCGCCAGGGAGCCGGAGCCCGAGGGCGACGCCGACGACGCAACCCGTGACGAGGCCGACGACGGTCTCGACGCGCGGCGTCGCAAGCTGCGCAGGATCGGTAAGAGCTCGCTGGGCTGCGGCTGTCTGTTGTTTCTCGCCGCGGTCGCAGCGCTGATGCGCTACGGCAGCCAGCTGGCGGGCGGCTATGGGATATTCGGCGCTTTGTTGGCGATCGTCCTCTTGCTGATGCTTGTGGTGCGTTGGGTTTGGCGTCGCTTCACCAAGCGTCTCGAGACCGCCTTCGGCGGCGACAGCCTGGTCTCGGACGATGTTCCGCCCGCCGTGCTGCACCGTTGGCGGAGCCTGTTCCTCGATTGGCGCGATCTCGTCTTTCGTTGCGGCGAAGTACCGGACGACGGCGAGGATGACAGCGAAGAGAAGCCGAAGATTGGGCTCTTCGATGCGCTCTACTCCGATCTTGGCCTACCGGTCGATCCGGCCGGCCGGCGCCTCGTGGAGCGGCTGGTGGACGAAGAGTCGTCGATGGCCTCTTTGGCCCGCGAAGTGACCGACCTCCGGCTCGCCCTGGTCGACGCCGAAGTCTTGGGTATCGATACGGCGCCGGAGCAAGCCAAGTACCGGGCGCTCTGCGACCGGCTGCTGGCAGAGCCGTCTGAGGTCGCCTGAGGCGGCCGATCGAGGTTCATCCGGCGCCTCTCGACGGTTGAGGCCACAGTGGCTGGCGCAAACGGCGCTGGCCCGAACGCTGTTGGGCCAAAACGCTGCCGGCTAAAAAAACAATGAGGCCGGCCCTCGAAAGAGAGACCGGCCTCAATGTTTCGGCAAGCTCTGCGAGGAGCTGCCGAGCATGGGACGAGACGACTTACATCATGCCGCCCATGCCGCCCATGCCGCCCATGCCGCCGGGCATGCCGCCGCCACCCGGGGCCGGCGCCTCTTCCTTCTCCTTGATGTCGCAGACCATCGCCTCGGTGGTGAGCAGGAGACCGGCGATCGACGCCGCGTTCTGCAGCGCGTTCTTGGTCACCTTGGCCGGGTCGATGACGCCGGTCGAGACGAGGTCTTCGAACTCACCCTTCTCGGCGTTGTAGCCCTCGTTGCCGGTCTTGGTGAGCGCATCGCGGACGATCACCGAGCCCTCGGAGCCCGAGTTGATGGCGATCTGGCGCGACGGTTCCTCGAGCGCCCGGCGCACGATGTCGACACCGACTTTGAGGTCGCCCTCGGCGCTGACGCCCTCGACCGCCGAAATGGCGCGCAGCAGGGCGGTCCCGCCGCCAGCCACGATGCCTTCTTCGACCGCCGCCTTGGTGGCGTGCATGGCGTCTTCGACGCGGGCCTTCTTCTCTTTCATCTCGGTCTCAGTGGCGGCACCGACCTTGATCACCGCAACGCCGCCGACCAGCTTCGCCAGGCGCTCCTGGAGCTTCTCGCGATCGTAGTCCGAGGAGGTCTCCTCGATCTGGTTACGGATCTGCTTCACCCGGCCGGCGATCGCCTCGCGGCGGCTGGCCTCGTCGGTGTCGGTGACGATGGTGGTGTCGTCCTTGGTGATGACGATCTTCTTGGCCTGACCGAGGTCTTCCCAGCGCACGCTCTCGAGCTTGATGCCGAGATCCTCGGTGACGACTTTACCGCCGGTGAGAACCGCGAGATCCTCGAGCATCGCCTTGCGGCGGTCGCCGAAGCCCGGCGCCTTGATGGCGGCCACGTTGAGGGTGCCGCGCAGCTTGTTGACCACCAGGGTGGCCAGGGCCTCACCCTCGATGTCCTCGGCGATCAGGACCAGCGGACGACCCTGCTTGGCCACCTGCTCGAGGATCGGCAGGAGGTCCTTCATGGCGCTGATCTTCTTCTCGTGGAGGAGGATCGAGGCGTCCTCGAGCACCGTCTCCATGCGCTCGGAGTCGGTGACGAAGTAGGGCGAGAGGTAGCCGCGATCGAACTGCATGCCCTCGACCACGTCGAGGGTGGTCTCGAGGCCCTTGGCCTCCTCGACGGTGATCACACCGTCTTTGCCGACCTTCTCCATCGCCTCGGCGATGATGCCGCCGATCTCCGGGTCGTTGTTGGCCGAGATGGTGCCGACGTGGGCGATCTCGGAGCCCTCGACCGGCTTCGACAGGCCGTCGATGGCGCCGACCGCCGCCTTGACGGCGAGGTCGATGCCGCGCTTGAGCGACATCGGGTTGGCGCCGGCAGTGACGTTCTTCGAGCCCTCGCGATAGATCGCCTGGGCGAGCACGGTGGCGGTGGTGGTGCCGTCACCGGCAATGTCGGAGGTCTTGGAAGCGACCTCTTTCACCATCTGGGCACCGAGGTTCTCGACCGAGTCCGGGAGCTCGATCTCTTTGGCCACGGTGACGCCGTCCTTGGTGATGGTGGGGGAGCCGAAGCTCTTCTCGATGACGACGTTGCGTCCCTTCGGGCCGAGGGTGACTTTCACCGCGTCGGCCAGCTTGTTAACGCCCCGAAGGATCGCGGCGCGGGCGTCCTCGGAGTAAATGATCTGCTTAGCCATGTTTGATCTCTACCTCTTGATTTGAGCTTGAGCTTGGTTTGAGCCTAAAGGAGTCCGTCGGCGGCGCGTCAGTCGATGACGGCGAGAACTTCGTCCTCGCGCAGGATCACGAGATCCTCATCGCCGAGCTTGATCTCACTGCCGGAATACTTGCCGACCAGGACGCGGTCACCGACCTTGACGTCCATCGCCGCCCGGTTGCCGTTGTCATCCAGCTTGCCGGGACCGACAGCAACGATCTCCGCTTCCTGCGGCTTCTCTTTGGCGGTTTCGGGGATGATGATGCCACCCCGAACTTCCTCGGCTTGCTCGATGCGCTTAGCCACGATTCGGTCATGCAGGGGACGAATGTTCACGAGTCAACACCTCCTTGACTTCGGCACGAAGCCATTCCTCGATCAGGTTTGGATTGGGTTGGAACCCTTGCCGGAGACCTTATTAGCACTCGGCGCGGGTGAGTGCTAACAATGTACCGGGGGGATCTATTCCTGTCAAGAGCTTTCGCTACGAAGCTCTCGGCTAACAAGTTTCCTGAAAGGGCGCCTGGCTTGCGCCCGTCTGAGCGTCGGCCCAGACTGGATCGCGTTCCAGAACGATCGTTGGCCGGGCGTCCTTGTGGCCTGCGCCGCAGCTCCGGAAACTCGCCGGATCACTCACAGACCGCACAATCCGTGGTCAAGAAAGGCTTATCCGTCTCGATCATCCTCCACGCTCGAACACGCTCGCTGCGTGCTCGCTCCACAAGGAAGACCTCGCGACCACAAAACGGTGTTTCGGGATGGGATCTAGACTAACTTCAGCAGGTGGCCCAGCTTGTCCCGCTTGGCTCGCAGGTAGGCGCGGCTGGAGTCGGTCGGCGGCATCTCCAGTTGGATTCGCTCGACGATCTCGAGACCGTAGCCGAGTTCTTGATTGGCTGCCGGGCTGTGTTAATGCGTTTTGGTTGGTCCTGTTTCTACCACTTGGAACTCCTTCAGTCTCCGTTTGGCTATCTGAAAGTGGTGATGACCTATAATCATTGCTTTGGTTCCTAAAATTTTCTAGTGTCATGCTACACTGTACAGCAAGTACATTCCTCATTTATTCTCTGACTGAAGACTCATACTATACGTCTTTTGAGAAAAACTGCAAACGTCTGCAGCTCGCACCAAATGATCAGCTAAAGTTTTCAGAGGAGAGGCCCTCTCGCAACCTACCTACCTACCTACTTACCTACCTACCTACCTACCTACTTACTTACCTATCTACTTTCCTACCTATTAACTTTCCGTAAACAAAGGTAATTGTTGAAATTTTATTATGTTACTTTTAAATACCCAGCATGCGTTGATGAAAGAGACGATTGTGAGGATGTAAAAGATCTTTGCCATTCAGAAGAACATTTGGCAGATATGCGATTGAAATGCCGAAAGACTTGTCATTACTGTAGTAAGTTACTACTGTAGTAAGTTACTTCCAGAGATGTCTGTCAATTGTTACCACGTGATATCCTGGAAGTAACTTACTACAGTAGTAACTTACTACAGTAATGACAAGTCTTTCGGCATTTCAATCGCATATCTGCCAAATGTTCTTCTGAATGGC
>JBCCGX010000481.1:0-7427 GCA_039029035.1 Acidobacteriota bacterium
AACGCCGCCGCCAGCACCGCCGGATCGAGGGCGCGATCGAAGCGCAACGCCGAAGGAATGTTGTACGCCGAGCTGCCGGGCTCGAGCTGGTCGATGAACCATAGACGCTGCTGAGCGAACGACAAGGGTAGCGCCTGCTCACGGCTGACTGGCTCGATCGGTGGCGCCGCAATGCCTTGATCGCCGCGAATCTTCGTCTCGATCTGGGCCGCCAGCTCTTTCAAAGTCGGCGCTTCGAACATGGCGTTCACCGACAACCTGACCTGAAAAGCCTGATGGATTCTCGAGATCACCTGGGTCGCCATGAGCGAATGCCCGCCGGATTCGAAAAAGTCGTCGTCGACACCGACTTCCTCGACCCCCAAAACTTCCGACCAGATGCCGGAGAGGATTTCCTCGGTGGGCGTGCGGGGAGCCGCCGTCGCCGGCTTGCTTCCGGTCACGGGGGCAGGAACCGGCAACGCTGCTCGATCGACCTTGCCGTTGATGTTGAGCGGCAGCGCCTCGAGGCGGACGAAAGCCGCAGGCACCATGTACTCCGGCAGCTTGGGCACCAGAAAATCCCGCAGCCGCCCTTCGTCGACCGCCGAGGTTCCGGCCCCGGCCCAATAGGCGATCAGGCGTTTCGGTGCCGGCGGGTCGTGGCGCAGCACGACGACGGTCTCGCGCACCCACGGATGGGTGCTCAAGACGGCCTCGATCTCGCCCAGTTCGATGCGGAATCCCCGCAGCTTGATCTGGTGATCGACCCGGCCAACGAACTCGATCGTACCGTCGACCCGCCAGCGCACCAGGTCGCCCGAGCGGTAGAGCCGCGAGCCCGGCTCGCCGCACGGATCGGGAACATAGTTTGCCGCGTTCAGCCTCGGTCTTTCGAAGTAACCCAGACTCAAGCCTTGCCCACCGATCAAGAGCTCCCCGACCAACCCGACGGGCACCGGCCGCAACTCGCGATCGAGAACCCGGATCGACGAATGGGCGATCGGCCGGCCGATCGCCACCGTGCGGGCTCTCTGGGCCACGGCCGTCACCCGGTGCCACGTCGTAAAGGTGGTGTTTTCGGTGGGTCCGTAGACGTGCAGCAGTCTTCCCGGCCCTCGCCTCGCGAGCACCTCGGCGACCCGCGTCGGATCCACTGCTTCGCCACCGAAAAGGAGGTCGCCCACCTCGGCGAAGGTCGAGGGATCCTCGACGCTCAACTGATTGAAGAGGGCTGTGGTCAGGAACAAGGTGTCGATGCGCTGGCGCCGAATCGACGCCGATAAACTCGCGCTGGAAAGCAGCTCGTCCTTGGCGACACCGATCAGCGTCGCCCCGTTGAGCAGCGCCCCCCAGATCTCGAAGGTGGCGGCATCGAAGGTGGCTACCGAAGCCTGGGCGATCCGCGCCTTAGGGCTCAACCGGACATAGTCGGTGTCACGGACCAGGCGGACCACCGCTCGCTGCGGAACCACCACGCCCTTCGGCCGGCCGGTCGAGCCGGAAGTGAAAATGACGTAAGCAGCATCGGCACCGGAGACGACGTTCCGAGGCGTCGATCGACTCGGCCCCGCGACGGCCTCGAGGGACGCATCGAGGCGCAGGGGCGCCGTCGCGACCGGGTGCGGGAAGGCCGGGTGCTGCGAGGTGTGGAGCAGAACCGGCGCCTCGATTTCCTCCAACAGGCTGAAGAGCCGCTCGGGCGGGTCGTCGGGATCCAGCGGAACGTACGCTCCTCCGGCTTTCAGGATACCCACGAGAGCGACCAGCAAGGCCGGGGAGCGCTCGACGAGCAAAGCTACGAAATCGCCACGCCCCACACCCGAAGCCCGTAGTCGCCCAGCGAGCACCTCGGCTCGGCGGTTGAGGGCAGCAAAGCTCAGCCTCTGGTCGGCGAAGACCGCGGCGATCGCCTCGGGTCGCTTCGCGACCTGCTCCTCGAACAGAGCGGCGATCGACCGATCGATCGATCGCTCGTCGCCGGGCTCCTTGTTCCACTCGACCAACAGCTGGTGCCGTTCGGCCTCTGAAGAGACCGGCAGGGAGGACACCCTGCGTTCCGGCGACTCCACCAGGCCACGGAGAAGACATTCCAGCTGGTGTAAGAACCGAGCAATCGTCGTCGTGTCGAAGAGCTCGATGGCGTAGATGAGCGTACCGGTGAGCCTGTCCTGGCCTTCGACCATCGCCAACCCGAAGTCGAACTTCGCCGCTTGGATCGGTGCCTCGAGCACCGGTAGGGGCTCAGCGGAATCGACCATCTCTCGGCGCGGCATATTCTGCAATCCGAACATCACCTGGAAGAGCGGCGAATGGCTCTGGCTGCGATCCGGTTGCAGCTCTTCTACCAACTTCTCGAAAGGCAGGTCCTGGTGGGCGTGGGCCTCGAAGGTCGTCTCGCGGACCTGAGCCATGAGCGACGACACGTCTGGGTCACCTTCGAAACGTGCACGCAACACCAAGGTATTGATGAAGAAGCCGATCAAGCCTTCGGTCTCGAGTCGGTTTCGGCCCGCGATCGGCGTCCCCACGCAGATGTCCTTATGGCCGCTCCAACGACTGAGCAAGGCCTGGAAGGCGGTCAGGAGGGTCATGAAGAGGGTCACGCCCTGACGCCGGTTGAAGGCCGTCAGGAGGCCCGCGAGATCGCTTGCAAAGCGCAGTGACTGGGTTGCCCCGCGGTAGCTCGGTACCGCCAAGCGCGGCCGGTCGGTCGGTATCTCGAGCAATGGGGGCGCCCCGGTGAGTTGGCGCCGCCAATGCTCGATCTCCGCCTCGAGGACCTCACCCCGGAGCCAACGCTGCTGCCAGATGGCGTAGTCCGCGTATTGAATCGAGAGCTCAGGCAACGGTGAAGGGCGCCCCGCAGCGAAGGCCTCGTGGAGGGCTGGGAGCTCACGGGTCAGAATTGCCATCGACCAACCGTCGCTCGCGATGTGGTGCATCGTCACCAGCAAGATCCAATCCGCGCTCCCCAATCGCACGAGCTCGGCGCGCAGTGCCGAACTCCGCGCCAGATTGAACGGAAGCGCCGTCTCGGCTGCCGCCAACCGGCGAGCTTCGCCCTCCCGGTCTGCTTCCAGGAGCCTGCCGAGGTCGACTACAGGCAAGGCCATGGGTGCAGGCGGCAGGATCTGCTGCACCGGCTTGCCGCCGACCGAAGGGAAGATCGTGCGCAGAGACTCGTGCCGGCGGACGAGCTCGCCAAAGGCCGCCGAGAGAACCGGCGGATCCAGCGGGTGCTTGAAGCGCAGACCTGAAGCGATGTTGTAGGCCGCGCTTTCGGGCGCGAGTTGATCGATGAACCAAAGCCGCTGCTGAGCAAAGGACAGCGGAGCCCGCTCCCTCCCCAGACGTTCGATTGGCGGTGCAACCCGCCGGGGGCTCCTCCGCGACGCAGTCTCCAACTCGGCTGCCAGCCCCTCCACGGTCGGCTGCTCGAAGAGAATCCGCAGCGGCAATTCCACGCCAAAGAGTGAGCGCACCCGCGACATCAGCTGGGTCGCGAGCAACGAATGGCCGCCGAGGTCGAAGAAGCTGTCCCCGACACCCACTGGCCCGGTGAGTTTCAGAAGCTCCGTCCAAACGCCGGTCAAGAGCTCTTCGGTCGGCGTTCGGGCTTCCTGGACCGAGTGCTCCTCGGCGTTCTCGGGGCCATCTGGGAGCGGCAGGGCTGCACGGTCGACTTTCCCTCTGGAGGTGAGAGGCATCTTCTCCAGCGCCACGATCGAGCTCGGTACCATCACCTCCGGCAGACCAAGGCGAAGGTACTCCCGCAAAGCCAGGGAGGTGACCTCAGCCTCTGGCTCGGCCGTCGCCGAGCGACGCTCGAGCACGACATAGCCGACCAGGCGCTGCTCGCCAAGGGGGTTCTGGCCCAGCACGACAATCGCCTCACGCACCTCCGGATGCTCCTGCAAGAGCGCCGAGATCTCCCCCAACTCGATGCGAACGCCCCGCAGCTTGACCTGATCGTCCAGACGCCCGAGATAAGCGAGATGGCCGTCGGCAAGAAAATGCACCCGATCACCCGTCAGATAGAGGCGCGCTCCTCGGGTGCCTCCCCACGGATCTGGAATGAACTTCTCCGCTGTGACCCCAGGGCGCTCCAGATATCCCCGAGTCAGGCCCGAGCCACCGACTGCGAGCTCACCCGCAACCCCAATCGGGAGGCGGCCTAGCCTCGAATCCACCACATGAACCTGGACGTTGGTGAGGGGTTTCCCCAGAGTCGGCCTACGGTCCTCGTGGACCGGGCACACGGTCGTATCCACGGTGCATTCCGTTGGTCCGTAGACGTTGAAGAACCGCCGCAAGGGATCGTTGGCTACGTTGCGCCAAAGAGGCTCGTCGAAGGCTTCACCACCGACGAGAAACAAGCGCGGGAAGAGCCGGTTCGAGCTCCGCTCCTCGGGATCGGCGGCCAAACCGGCCGACAGCAGGATCTCGAGTTGGGAGGGGGTGATATCCAAGACGTCGACCCGGCGGCGATTCAGCCAGTCGAGGAATTTATCCGCCTCCAAACGCAGCGCTTCCGGCACGATGCAAAGGGTGTGACCACTGAAGAGCTGAATGACCTGCTTGACCGAGCCGTCAAACGAAAGCGGGGCATTGATGCCGACCCGCAGCGGGCCAGCCGCGGACTCCTCGGCATAGACGGCGGTCGACAGGGCGCTGGCCAGGTTGACCACCGAGCGATGCTCGACGAGGGTGCCTTTGGGCCGCCCGGTCGAGCCCGAGGTGTAGATCACGTAGGCCAAGTTGCTCCCCGCGATCTCGATTACCGGACTGTCGGTCGACTCTTCTTCGATCACCCTCCAGTCGGTGTCGAGAGCCACCTCGACACCATCGTGGTACAGATCGCCCTTGAACGTCTCGTGCACGAGCACCACATCAGCCTCGACATCTTCGAGGATGAAGGCCAAGCGGTCTGGGGGAAGTTGCGGATCGATGGGCACGTAGGCCGCGCCAGCTTTCAAGATACCGAGCAGCCCGACGATCTGATCGGCAGAGCGTTCGAGGCACAGCGCCACCCGCGTCTCGGTACCGACCGAGAGCTTGCGCAGCCGATGGGAGAGTCGATTGACTCGACGGTCGAGCTCCCGAAAGCTCAACTGGCCCTCACCGGAGTCCACCGCCACCGCTTCGGGGCATCGCTCGACCCGTTCCTCGAAGAGGCTCACCAGAGTCCGGTGCTCCGGCAGCACTCCACGGGTCTCGTTCCACGCCGCGAGCATCTGGCGCTCGGTCTCTCCCAAAATCTCGAGATCGTCGATCGGAGAGTTCGGCGCCTCCAGAACCCCTGCGAGGAGCACCGTCAACCCCTCGGCCAGGCGCTCCACGGCGCCGCGATCGAAGAGTTTTGGATCGAAGTGGACTTCCAGGCTCAGCCGGCCCGGCTTCTGACTCGCCAGTAACTGCAATTTGAAGTTGCTGCTGACGTGGTGTTTCTGCAAGATATCGAAGCCTGAGCCATTCAACGCGTATCCGTTGGGAGCGGCTTCGAAATCGAAGCTCACCGGACGTTGGTCAAGCCCCGTTTCGAAAGACGCCGAATTCGGCACAAAAAGGTCTTCCCATTCACGGAACTCACGCAGCAAGGCGTCGATCCGTTGGAGCTCCTGGCCGACAGAGCTTCGCTGATGAAACTGCAACTCTACCGGGATATATCTGCGAAAAAGCCCGATGCCTTCGCGCAACTCTTCGAGCTCTCGACCGTCGAAAAGTACCTCTAAAACAACATTTTCCTGATCGTCCAATTTATCGATCAGAATGCCCCAACAACCCAATAGCAAGGATCGAAGCGAAATCTCCAGGCTCTGCGCGACACGCTCCGCAGCAACCAGACGCTCGCCATTGATTTCCAGCTTGACAACCCCATGCCGCGAGCTCGGAGCATGGGATTCGGCGACCTCGAGGGGTAATGTCGGCGGATTGATCTCGGCAGGAGCTTTTCGTTGCCAGTATCGCAGCCCTTGTTCAGCCTCGGGATCCTGGAGCAGTTCGTTTTGCCACTCCGACACCTGTACATATTGCAGGGCCTCTTCATCATCCGAACCTGCGGCACCGGAACAGGCCGAGTAGGCGCGAGACACTTCGGCAATGATGTTTTCGAGACTGGCGCGATCGGCCGAGATCGAAGGGAGTGTGACGACCAGAACATTTCGCCCCTCGCCCATGGAGAGCAGAAGCCACCGCACCAGGGGTCCGCGAGTGAAGTCGAAGGCGGTCGTTCTTTGTTGCTCGAGGAGTCGCGCGATCTCGCCATCGGGCCAGGCGACTTTCGGACGGCCCAGATCGACGACCGAGCATGCGAGCGGGCACTCTTCCGCAATAACCTGGAGCGGAACCTCCATTCCGGAGAGAGCCTCGAAACGGGTGCGGAGGATCTCGTGCCGCCTCACCACGCTTCCCAATACCTCCCGCAGCAGGTCCAGGCGCAGCTCGCCCTCGAAGGCAGCGGCGCACTGGCTGACACAGCACCCACCTTGCCCTTGGAGGATCCAGAGATGCTCTTGCTGAGGGGAAAGGCGAAATCCCTCGATTTCTTTCATGACGGCTCCACTCAGGTCTATTCGCTGACCTTGACTCTCTGCGGTTTGATGTTTTTCAGCTTCTTGCGCTTCTTCTCAGTGCGGATCTCTTGTTGCCGAAGGAACTGTTCCTTCTCCGTCGCGCTGTACATCTCGAGCTTGTCGATCGGTGCTTCCGGCTCTCGAACGATGCTCCGGAGCAAGGTTCCGAAGTGCTCGTGCATCTTGACGATGTCTTCTTCAGCGAAGAGATCTCGGCTGTAGGTCCAGGCAATTCTCAGCCCTCTCGGTGTCTCCAAGGCCCAGATGGTCAAGTCGAATTTGGCGTCGTCAACGCCTAGCCCATGGACCGGAGAGCTCTCGATTCCGGCGAAACTCAGAATCTCGCGCGGCGCATTCTGGACCCCGAAAGTCATCTGAAAGAGCGGCGTCCCCTCGCGATAGCGCCTAGGTCGAATCTCTTCCACCAACTTCTCGAGCGGTAGATCTTGATGAGCGAAGGCCCCGAGAGTCACTTCCTTCACCTGGTTCAGGAGATCTGGGAACGAGCTCACGTCGGCGAAGTCGATGCGCAGCGGCAGAGTATTGACAAAACAACCGATCAAGTCTTCTGTTTCTAGCTGATTACGATTTGAGAACGTCATGCCGACGATGATGCTCTCTTGGCCGGTACAACGCGCCAGCTGAATCTCCAGAGCTGCCAAAAGGGTCATGAAGAGGGTCACTCCGTGCTGACGGTTCAGGGCCGCAAGCTTGTCTGAGAGATCGCCCGGCAAATCGAGCAGGCAACGCCCTCCCCGGAAGCTGGGGCGGGCGGGTCGCGGACGAGCGAAGGGCAGATCGAGCAAGGGGAGATCGCCGCCCAAATGCCGGCGCCAATACGAAAGGTGGGCTTCCAAGACGTCTCCCGCCAAC
>JBCCGX010000482.1:0-7396 GCA_039029035.1 Acidobacteriota bacterium
GCTGTTGGCCGAGGAGGCTTCGTGGTCGAGCTTCGGCGATGGCATGAAGGCGCGGCTCGCCTCACTGCGTGCTCGGCTACGGGCCTGGTCCTCCGGCAGGCGGGCGGCGTCGCTGTTGGTCGACGAGCGCATCCTTCTCGCTACCCTACGCCCCTACCTGGCGGGCTCGGTCGAAATCCCGGAGTGGATCGAGCCCGAGCTCACGGCTCTGCTCGGCCCCGGTATCGTCGCGGCGGCGATCGACAAGGCCCGGGCGCGCGAGACCTTGGCCGAGACGGAAGGCTACTTCCTGGCCTACGAAGCCGAGATCGCCGCTCTGCAAGGCAGCCAGCGCGAAGCCTTGCGGCTGGCCGATAGCGCCCGTGAAGCTCTGCCGCCGCACGAAGTCCAGCTGCGCGATCGAGTGGCAGCTCTCGCCGCCCAGGCCGCGCTGGACGCCGGCCTGAACCAGCGGGCGATCGAGCTTCTCGACACCGCTTTCCAGGGCGATCCGGGCATCATCCGCCGCCTCGGCCTGTCCATCCCCACGGTCTTCGCCCCGGCGGAGGGACGCCTGGCCGAGATGACTCGCCGCCTGCTGCGTCGCTCGCCGCGCTTCGACCGGGCCTCGGGCGGCTATCAGATTGTCGTCGAAGGCGATGACACCACCGGTATCGCCAGCCTCTATGACGCCCAGCGCACCCGCCTCAGCAAGGTCGAGGTCAAGGCTCGCGCCGGCGAGACGATCGAAGATCTGGCCCGTCGCCTGGCGGCCGAGTTCCATAACGCGACGTTCGCCCCGCGCATCGACCTCACCCAGGCCGACATCGCCTCCCTCGACGGCTCGCCCACCGCCGGCGGCGGCCGGGCCAGCGATCGCTTGCGCAACGTGCTCTCCGAGCTCACCTCGTCCGACGGCTGAGTCGTCTCGCCCGTCAGGGGCCGTCAGCCGGCGATTCGTCCCCGCTTGGGGACCGATCGGCCCGATGGACTGTGGACTTTTCGGTTGGGTCGTCTAGCTTGTAGTCAGCTTTTTTGTTCGGACCAGACCCATTGACCTCGACCCAGGGAGCTCGGTCATGAGGAATCTCTTGGTGATGCCCGCTGCACGGGCGTCTGTGGCACTGCTTTGCCTTGCGGGCGTTCTAACTCTGGCGTGTAGCGACGGCTCGTCCTCGCCAACAGCGCCAGCGCCACCGACCGCCAACACCGTTATCGTCGCCAACGGCCAGCTGACGATCCCCGGCGGACAGCCGATTCTCGGCCGCAATCTGCATTCGCGCTTCGCCTTCAGCAGCACCGTGCCGGCCAACCTTGGCGCGAGCACCGGCCGGGTGCTGTCGGTCGTTCTGCAGGATGCCGGCAACCTGGCGGGGTGCGATTCGCGCTGCCCGAGCATCGATTGGGCTGATCAGGGCGAGAATTTCGTCAATCAAGTGAGGGTGACGACCTCGGCTGGCGAGCAGACCTATTTTCTGACTGAGAACCGGGGCCTGGCGACCACGGCCGACCCTCCGAGCCAGGTGTGAACGTACACTGAACTGGGTGGGTCCACCCAGCTCTGGCTCTCGACGCCACTCAATGCCGACATCACCCTCGGTAGTCAGGTGGTTCTCGAGGTCACCCTCACCAACCGGCACCCCGAACAGGCGAGGCTCAACTGGACGGTGCGGGTGGAGTAGCTCTTGGCGACGAGTAGCGGGAACCCAGACCGGGTCCGTGTGGTCTCAATCAGAGAGGCCCGAACGATCACCGACCTTGGAGCAAGCCATGAAGCTCAAACGCCACACGGTCCCCGACGAGATTCCCACTGCCTCCACCGCCGACATCGCCTTCCTGCTGGTCGTTTTCTTCATGTTGACCCTCACCTTCGCGATCAGTCAGGGATTGGATATGACCCTGCCACCGGAGGAAGAGAAGGTCGTCGAGGTCGATCCCGTGGAGTCGGTGCTGGTGGAGATCCAGCGCGACGCCAGCCTGCAGGTCGATGGCCGCCACATGCCCCTCGACCGCCTGCTCGCCTACTTGGAGCCCAAGCTGCGCGATAACCCCAGAAAGCCAGTGATCGTCCATCCGGCACCCGATTCTCCCTACGGGGCGATGGTCAGCGTCTACGACGAGCTGCGCCGAGGCAAGATGGAGCTTGGCCTGGCAAGAGAGATCCAGATCGCCCTGCCGACCCAACGGGAAGTCGATCAGCACTGGCAGTGAAGGACCGCACCAGCCAGGTCTTTCGAGCGGCTAGTCGCGCTTGAGCACTTCGATCGGATTGACCCCAGCGGCCCGCCGGGCCGGCCCCCAGGTCGCGAGGACGGCCACCGCAACGAGGCCCACGGCGGCGGTGGCGAAGACTTGCGGCTCGAGCAGGCGGACGCCGAAGACGTGGCCCGAGATCAGCCGGGTCAGGCCGGCGGCGAGGAGCAGACCAGCGGTTACGCCGAGGGCGGAAAGCTTGAGCCCATCGCCCACTACGGCACCGACGATGCGGGCGCTGGTGGCGCCGAGGGCGAGGCGGATGCCCATTTCCCGCCGGCGCTGGCGCACACTGTAGGCGATCACGCCGTAGATGCCGATCGCCCCCAAGGCGAGAGCGCAGGCGGCGAAGAGGGTCAGCATCCAGGTCAAGGCGCGCTTCTCGGCCAGGGTCTCGTCGATCGTCTCGACCATCGGCTGGAAGGTGGCGATCGGTGCCCGAGTGTTGACCGCGTGAACCGCGTCGCGCACCGGTAGCAAGAGGCTCCCGGGATCGACCGAGGTGCGGAGGAAGATATGGCGCCACAAGGCCTTCATCGGCTCGAGCGCAGGTAAAGTCTGGCTGAAGGGCCGATAGATCGTCAGCGGGGTCGGTTGTTCGAGACCATCGATCGGAATGTCTTCGGCGATGCCCACCACCAAGAAGCCTTCCTCGCGCTCCTCCCATGGCATCTGAACTCTCTGGCCCAGGGCGTCGTCGGCAGGGAACAGGCGCTGCGCCGCGGTCTCGTTCAGTACCGCGACCTGGATGCCGTCCTGGGCGTCAGTGTCGGCGAAACCTCGCCCCCGCAAGCCGACGCCGAGCGTGTCGAAGTAGCCCGGGCTGACCGGTCGCCAGTAGGAGGTCACTGCAGTCTCAGCAGGCTGGTCGAAGCGGTGCAGGTCGTCGTACCAACTCGACTCGCGAAACGGGATGCGCAGGGCGAAGGCAACCGATTCGATCCCCGGTACCTCGGCGAGGCCATCTTCAATTCGGTCGTAGTAGGCATCGGCCTCGGCCCCAGAAGACAGGGAGCCGGTCTCACGGCCGAGACGCATCACGATGAGGTCGTCGGCGTTCAGGCCAGGGTCCACCCGCTGGAGATTGCGAAAAGTCTCGATCAGCAGACCGGCGCCAACCAGCAGGACCACGGCCAGAGCGATCTCGGCCACCACCAGTGAGGCACTCGAGCGGCGCCGGGCGCGCGACGAGGTTGTCCGCGCCAGGTTCGGTACTCGGCTCGCGCGGGCGGTCCTCAGGGCTGGTAGGAACGTCGCGGCGTAGCCTGTGGCGAAGGCCAGAACGAGAGCGAAGAGGTAGACCGGGTAGTGCAGGGCGATCTCGCCGAGGCGCGGGGTTTCGGGCGGCAAGAGGGTGATCACGGCGCGCAGTCCGAGCGCCGCGATCAGCAGCCCGGCCAGGCCGCCAGCGAGCGAGAGGAGAGTGCTTTCGGTGAGCAACGGTCGCCACAGCTGGCTCGGCGAGGCACCCAAAGAGAGGCGAATCGCGGTCTCCTGCCGCCGCCCCAGGAGGCGCACGAAGAGTAGGTTGGTCACGTTGGCGGTGGCGACCAGGAGCAGCAGCCCGACGGCCCCAAGCAGTAGCAGAAGGGCCGGGCGTACCTCACCAGCCACCGCCTCGCGCAGCGGAACGACGCGGAAGTCGCGCCCCCAATCCTCAGGGAAGCCTTGCAGCTGATCGCGCCAGCTCGGTGCCAGACGGCGCAGCTCGTCCTGAGCCTGGGCGACCGTAACGCCGGGCTTCAAGCGTGCGATCACCGACAGGTGCCAGAACTCGTTGAAAGCCGCCTCGTCGGGATTCATGAACATCGGCGCCGCGATCTGCGCCTCGCCGTTGCGGAAGTCGAAGCCCGGCGGCATCACGCCGACGACCCGTCGATGCACTCCGGTGACGGTCAGCTCTTCGCCTAGAACGTCGGGGCGACCACCATAGCGGCTCTGCCAGTAGGCGTGTGAGATCACCAGCGGGTCGGTGCCTCGTAGATCCTCACCGTGGCGAAACGTCCGTCCGAGTTCCGCAGTGGCGCCCAGAACGTCAAAGAAGTTGGCCGTCACCTGAGGGCCATAGATGACCTCTGAACCCTCGTCGTCGCGCGCCACGAAGCCGCGATTCAGGTAGGCGGCGATGCCGTTATAGGAGTGGCTCTGCTCGCGTAGCCAGAGGACAGCCTGCTTGGAGAAGTTGCCGCCCGGCCGCAGGCGCACGATGCGCTCCGGATCCTCGTAGGACAGAGGCTGCCAGGCGATGCTGTAGACCAGGCTGAAGATGAGGGTCGCAGCACCGAGGCCGAGGCCCAAAGTGCCGACAACCACCGCCGTGAAACCAGGTCTTCGAGCCAGGGCCTGCAGAGCGAAACGAATCTCCCGCGCGGCATCTTGCATGGCTGTTCCTTCCTGGGCATTTGCCGTTAGATTACTCTGTACCCTCCAACGGTCTTGCGTAGAGCGAAGTTACCTTCTTTTACAAGACTCTTGCGTCGAGCCCATGGCTCGATCCGGCGAACCTTGCGAGTCGCGTCGCGTAATAGCTCCCAAACGCCTCGAGACTTCGCGGCTCGCCAGGGCCGCGGCATCCCCAGCACTCCACGGAGGCCTTCGAGATGCTCGATACGATCGCCCGCCATCTGCGACTCGCCTCGCGCCAGCTGATTCGCCGGCCTGCCTTCACTGTCATGGTCGTTGTGCTGCTCGGCCTCGGTCTCGGTGCCAACACCGCCATGTTCAGCTTGGTCTACGGTGTCTTGCTCGAGCCCCTGCCGTTCGCCGAGTCGGATCGGCTGGTGCGGTTGTGGGGCAGTTGGAGCGGTGGAGACGCCGCCCGCATCTCGCCACCGGACTTTCTCGATTACCAGCAGCAGAACGAGGTCTTCTCGTCGTTGGCGGCGACGACGTCCTTTCAACCGCAGTTCGCCGTCACCGGGCACGGCGAGCCGGAGCGGGTGACGGGGGCGTTGGTGACGGCCAACTTCTTCGACACCTTGGGCGTGTCTACGGTCGTTGGCCGAGGCTTCGCGGCTGAGGAAGGTCGCGACGGAGGCGACCGCGCGGTGGTCCTCGCCCACGGCTACTGGCAGCGGCGATTCGGCGCCGATCCTGGCATCGTCGGCTCGAGCCTGTTGGTCGACGGCGAGGCCCACACGGTGCTGGGCGTTCTGCCGCAGGGCTTTGCCTATTCGGCAGACACCGAGATCTGGCGACCGATGCCGTACTCGATGTTGCACGAGTCGCTGCGCCGTTTCCACTTCTTCAACCCGGTGGGTCGACTACGACCGGGGATCAATCTGGCCCAGGTCGATGAGAATCTGAACCTCATCGCGGTCCAATTGGAAGCGCAATATCCCGAATCCAATGCCAGCTGGCGGGTGCGCGTGGTACCGCTGCGCGAGAGCCTGGTCGGCAACCTGCGCGCGCCCCTCTTGCTCCTTTTTGCCGGCGTCGGTCTGCTGCTGCTCATCGCCTGCGGCAACGTGGCGAGCCTGCTCTTGGCCCGCGCCCTCGGGCGACAGCGCGAGATGGCGGTGCGCAGTGCTTTGGGGGCCGGGCGAGCTCAGCTGGTCGCACAGCTCTTGTCAGAGAGTCTGCTGCTGGCGATGCTCGGTGGCGCTTTCGGGCTGGTGCTCGGCCGCGGCGCTTTGATCGCCCTGCAGCAGTTTGGGGCGCAGGCGGTGCCGAGCCAAGCGGAGCTCGCCTTCTCCGGTCCGGTCTACCTCTTTGCTTTGGGAGTAACCCTGGCCACCGGTGTCCTCTTCGGTCTGGCGCCGGTTCTGCAGGAACGACGGCTCGACCTGGTACAGCGGCTCAAAGCCGGCAGCCGGAACGGCTCGGGTCAAGGCTCGAGGCTGCGTGCCTCGCTCGTGGTTTCGCAGGTGGCTCTTTCGGTGCTGCTCCTGATCGGCGCCGGGCTGCTGTTGAGCAGCTTCAGTCGCCTACTGGCGATCGACCCCGGCTTCGACCCCCGCAACAGCCTGACGGTGGGGATCGAGCTGCCCCGGGCCGCCTACCCGGAGCCCGCCGACTCGGCCCGTTTCTACGACCGGCTCTTGGAAGAAGCCAGAACTCTGCCCGGTGTCGCAAGCGCCGGGGCGATCAGCCAGCTGCCGATGGTCGGCGGTGGCGATACCTACGTGCATCCCGAGGGGCGGCCGCCGGCATCATCAGCCGAGCGCCAAACGGCGCAGTTGCGCAAGGCGACGCCGGGGTACTTTGCCACTGTCGGGATGGGTGTGGTGGCTGGCCGGCCGTTCGCCGACGGCGATCGCCAGGGAGTCGCACCGGTGGCGGTCATCACCCGTGCCATGGTGCAGCGGGACTTTGCCGGACTCGAGCCGCGCGAGGTCATTGGCCAGCGGCTGGTGGTCGATCTGGGAGAGTCGGTGGGGGCCGAGATCGTCGGTGTGGTGGATGACGTACGGGAGTTCGGCCCAGCCCATCCATCGCCTGCGATCCTCTACCTCGCAGCGGCGCAGTATCCCAACTCGGGCATGCAGTTGGTGCTGCGCGGGGCGAGCTCCGCTGCTCTGGCCGGGCCGATGCGAGCCCTGGTGCAGCGGCTGGACCCGGACCTGCCACTGTCCGGCCTCTCGACTCTCGACGCCCTGTTGACGAGCTCCGTTGCCCAGCCCCGCTTCCGTGCGCTCCTGCTCGGCCTCTTCGCCGCCGTCGCGCTGCTGCTCGCCGCCGTCGGGCTCTACGGTGCCCTGGCCAACTTCGTCGGTCAACGGACCTTCGAGGTCGGCGTCCGTATGGCCCTCGGTGCCGACCGCCGCGACGTCCTCGGCCTGGTCGTGGGGCGCGGCATGGGGCTCACCGCCCTCGGCCTTGTCCTGGGGCTGCTCGCCGCCGCCTTCACCAGTCGCCTCGTCACCGGGCTCCTCTTCGGTACTTCCGTCCTGGATCCGGCGACGTTTCTTGCCGCCCCCTGCCTGCTGCTGCTGGTCGCCTTGGCAGCCTGCCTCCTACCGGCCTACCGGGCCACGCGGATCGATCCGATGGTGGCGTTTCGGGCGGAGTGACGATCTACTCGCGCAATTCGTCGACAAACGACTGGTAGCCCTCGATCTCGTTGACGATCTGCCAGGCTCGGGTGTAGACCGAGCGGCCGGCCTTCTGATCCTTGGCGATGATCTGATCGATCACATCTTGGCGGTCGAGCTCGAGGTAGACC
>JBCCGX010000483.1:0-7380 GCA_039029035.1 Acidobacteriota bacterium
AACAGGCGTGCCGCTGCACCGAGATTCTCTCGGCGGCGGCACTCCTGCTCTTAGCCAACTGCTCGCCCAACGACCCAACCCGTGAAGCCATGCCGTCATCCTCAGCCCTTGCACCGTCGGAATCCGTAGCGCCGTCTCAGCCGCCCGACTTTCTCCTCGGTGGTATCCAGGTCAACGAAGCCGACCCCGATCGTTGGTTCGACGCCCTCGAAGCCCAGTCGATGAACACGGTACAGATCACCGATTACGCCCAGCAGGGTGATTGGGACTCGGATGATCTGACCTGGAGCGAAGAGAACGCCGCCGCGGTGGCGGAGATGCGCGGCGCCCAGGCGCGAGGCGTGTCGGTGGTCTTCATCTGTCGGGTCCACCTCGACGAAGCTATCGCGCGCAACGCCTTCTTGTGGCACGGCATGATCGTGCCAAAGACCGACGAGCTGCTCGCGGCGTGGTTCGAAAAGTACGGTCGATTCGTCGTCCGGTGGGCTGAGATCGCCGAGCGTGAGGGGGTCGATGTCTTCATGATCGGCTCCGAGCTCAATGCCTTGGCGACCACCCTGCCGGCGACCGAGATCCCGACCCTCGAAGAGTATTTCCTGAACGACGTCAAACAGGCAGATCGACGGGCCCAGGTGCTGTCGCAGGCCGACTCGATCGATGGCCGCCAGCCCCACGAGGGGTTCGCTTCGGTCGCCGAGTACATCGATGCCAGGATTGCCACGGAGCGCGCCTGGGCCGAGATCATGACTGGCGGGAGCATCGAGTCCGTCGACGCCCTCAACGCCCGTCGGGCACAGTTGAAGGCCTACTGGCGGGCGTTGATCGCCAAGGTGCGGCAGGTCTACTCAGGACAAGTGGGCTACGCGGCCAACTTCGATCAATACCATGAGGTGGGCTTCTGGCAAGATCTCGACGTGATGGGCATCAACGCCTACTTCCCCCTCCGCAGCCACGTGCTGGCGGACGAGAGCGAGGCGAAGCTCGCACCGCTCCTGGTCGACGGCTGGCGTAGGGTCTTGTCCGAAGTCACCGAAGTACGACGGCGCCAGCAGCTCGACCAACCGGTGGTCTTTACCGAGATGGGCTACACCTATCGCGCCAAATCGACCCTCAACCCCTGGGCCCACGAAGGCTTCGCCCTGATTCCGGCCGAGACCACCCGAGCGGATGGCTCGCCCGGTGCGCTGCAGGACTCGGCGGTGGTGTGGGCCGAGCAGCCCGAGCGTCGTGTCGAGCGCGCCTGGGCGGTGCGCGCCTTGTGGCAAGCCCATGGCGAGCTAGCGGCGCCGTTTCTAGAGGGCATCCTCTATTGGAAGCTCTCGAGTCACGACTACCACCTGAGCGAGGAGGCCTTCATGGTCCACATCGGTCCCGGCACGGACGATCCTGTCCTATCGGAGCTGCGACGGTTTCTCGACTGACCCAGGTCTGCGATGTCACCAGGTCTGCGATGTCACCAGGTCTGTGATGTCGCCATAGTAGAGTAGGCCCGCCGCCGGTTTCTGTTCTGAGGTTGCGAGGTCATCTTGAAAGAGTCGAGCGAGCTCATCCGATCGCAGCGCTTCGCCCTCCAAGAACGGTTGGGCTCGGGTGCCATGGGAGTGGTGTTCTCGGCCTTCGATCATGAGCGCCAGGAGAACGTGGCGCTCAAGATTCTCCATGCCAGCGAACCCTCGGCGCTCTACCGTTTCAAGAAAGAATTTCGAGCGCTGGCCGACGTGGCACACCGCAACCTGGTCAATCTCTATGAGCTGATCGCCGAAGACGAGCAATGGTTCTTCACCATGGAGATCGTCGAGGGATGCAGCTTCTTCGAGTATGTTCGACCGCATGCGTCTGTGGGCGTCGGCGATCCGACGGCCGATACGCGGGTGGTCGAGCCACAGACCGGTAACGTGTTCGCGGACTCTCGCCCCAACGGCACGCAGGATGCGCTGGCGACCGCCACGGCCTCGGCCGAGCCGGACGCGGGTGGCATGGTCATGGGTGGCGAGCTCGACGCCGCCCGGCTGCGTCTGGCGTTGCGGCAGTTGGTGGAAGGCGTGCAGGCGCTGCACGAATCGGGCAAGCTGCACCGCGATCTCAAGCCTTCGAATGTCATGGTGACCGACGAGGGGCGGCTGGTGATCCTGGACTTCGGCCTGGCCACCGAGCTGGCGCCGGATCACCAATCGGCGGACAGCGGGCTGGCGGGTACGGTGGCCTACATGGCGCCGGAGCAGGCGAAGTCGGAGAGCGCCACGGTCGCCAGTGATTGGTACGGTGTCGGGACGATCCTTTTCCAGGCGCTTACCGGTCGCCTGCCGTTCGTCGGCAGCCTGTACGACGTCCTGGTCGGCAAGCAGGAGAGGCCGGCACCGTCGCCGGCGGAGCTGGCCACCGGCCTGCCGCCGGACCTGGTCGACCTGTGCAATCGCCTCCTCGCCAAGCGACCGGAAGACCGCCCCTCCGGTGCCGAGATCCTCGATTTCTTCGGCGACGAAACCCAGGAGATCACGGCCACGTCGATTCCAGTCATCGTGCCGGAAGCTGGCTTGGTAGGGCGCAAAGGGCCATTGTCGGAGCTCAAGAACGCCTTCCTCTCGACCCGCAAGGGGCAGGCGACCTCGATGCATGTGCACGGCCCTTCGGGGATGGGCAAGACCACCCTGATCGATTCGTTCCTCGAGTCCTTGGTCCGATGGAGTGATGCCACCGTGCTGCGTGGCCGCTGCTACGAGCGCGAGATGGTGCCCTACAAGGCCCTCGATGGTGTGATCGACAGCCTCAGCCGCTACCTCTCCGGGCTCGAGGATCGGGCCGTGATGCAGCTTCTGCCGCGGCGGGATACCCATGCCCTGTTGCGCCTTTTCCCGGTCCTGCAACGGATCCGTGCCCTGGCGGGCACTGCGCCAGAGCAGGAGAGCCCGGATCTGCTCACTCTGCGGCGACGGGCTTTCGAGGCCCTGAGGCAGCTGCTGAGTGAGATCGCCCAGCGCGAGCCCCTGGTGCTGTTCATCGACGATCTGCAGTGGGCGGATGCGGACTCGACGGCGCTGTTGGAGGACATGCTGCGGCCGCCGGATCCGCCGCCGCTACTCTTGATCACCAGCTTCCGCAGCGAAGAGATCGAAAAAAAGGCGTTCTTGCAAGAGATCCTCGCCCGCGGCGAATCGCGGACCCGTCGCCAGATCAAACTGGCCGCTCTCACCGAGGGCGACGCGCGCGAGCTGGTCACCACCCTGGCACCGGCGAGAGATCTCAACGAGCCGGTGCTGCAGGCGATCCTCAAGGAGGCCGAGGGCAGTCCCTTCCTGGTCGAGCAGCTGACGCGCTTCATTCAGATCAATCGGGATGCTCTACGCACCGGCCTCGGTCTGGTCGAGATGTTGGAGGAGCGTATGCAGCAGCTCCCAGATGGCTCGCGCGAGCTGCTGCTCACCATGGCAGCAGCCAACCGGCCGATCGACGCGACGGTGGCCTACCTGGCGGCGGGGCTGGAAGGCGACGAAAGGTCTTTGGTTGCTCGCCTACGGGCAGCCCACTTCGTCCGCTCGAGCGGCTCGGCAAAGCGTATCGAGCTCTACCACGACCGGATTCGCGAGGCTTTGGCCACACTTTTGGGCGAGCCCGAGATGCAGCACATTCATCGCTGCCTGGCCGAGGTCCTCGAGCAGCGCGGGTTCGACGACCCGGAAGCGCTCTACCAGCACTACCTCCTCGCTGGCGACGAGGACGCCGCGGCCGAGCAAGCCGTGCTGGCAGCGCAGAAAGCCTTCGCTGCCCTGGCCTTCGACCCCGCGGCACGCTTCTATCGGCGCGCCCTCGACATGGCCCCCGGCCAAGGCGACACGCGCCCCGAGCTGCTGCGTGGCCTGGCCCGTTCTCTGGCCAATGCCGGGCGCTCGTCGGACTCGGCGACCGTCTACCTGGAGCTGGCCGAGGAAGCCCAGGAGAACGTGCTGGAAGCGCAATGTCGCGCCGCCGAGCAGTACCTTCTCGGTGGCCACATCGACCGCGGGCTGGCGGTTGCTCGTGGAGTATTGGCGCGGGTCGGCCTGGAGATGGCGGCGGGCCCTCGGCGGGCTCTGCTCTCGCTCTTGTTCAACCGTCTCAAGCTGCGCCTGCGCGGCCTGAAGTTCGACGAGCGCGGTGTCGACGAGATCCCGCGTCGCGACCTGGTGCGGATCGATACCTGTTGGGCGATCTCGAACGGCTTGTCGTTGGTCGACACGGTGCAGGGATCGGACTTCCAGACACGCCATCTGCTACTGGCCTTGCGCGCCCGCGAGCCGTATCGGGTGGCGCGAGCTCTGGCGATGGAAGTGTCGTTCGTCGCCGCCACCGGAGCGCTGCATCGAGCCCGGGAGCTGCAGGAGAAAGCGATGACCATCGCTCGCCGGGTGGACAATCCCCACGCTATCGGTCTGGCGACGATGCAGCGCGGCATGATCGGCTACTTCAGCGGTGCCTGGAAGGCCGCGGCGCAGGATTTCGACGAGGCGGAAGGGATCTTCAACGACCGCTGTAGCGGTGTCGTCTGGGAGATGACCATCAGCCGCCGCTTCTCGCTGTCGAGCCTGATGTACCTGGGGGAGATGGCCGAGCTTTCACGGCGTGTGCCCCGATTTCTGGCCGAGGCTCGCGAGCGCGGCAATAGCCTGTTGTCGAAGATGATCCAGTCGCGCCTCAACATCGTCTGGCTGGCGGCGGACGATCCCAGCGGAGGCCTCGAGCTGGCCGATGAGGTGATGGCTTCGTCACGCCCCGGCTTCACCGTCAATCGCTACAACGCCTTGATCGCTCAGGTCCAAGCCGACCTCTACAGCGGCGAGCCGCAGCGGGCACGCCAGCGGTTGCTGGAGAACCGGCTGGCGCTCAAGAAGTCCCTGCTCCTGCGGGTGCAGCTGGCGCGGATCGAGACTTTGCAGCTCGAAGGGCGGATTGCCTTGGCCTTGGCTACCAATGGTGTCGACGCCAGGCAACAGCTCGATGTCGCGGCCCGTACGGTGCGCGATATCGGCGCCCGCGGCGGCCCCTGGGCCGAGGCTCTGGCGGCACTCTTGCGTGCCGGCCACGCCGCTGTACGGCGTGACGCGAACGCCTGTCGCGATCGGTTGCGGCAAGCCGTGCAGATTGCGGAAGCGGCGGATATGGGCCTCTATGCCGCCGCCGGCCGCCGGCGCCTCGGCGAGATCCTCGGCGGCGAGGAGGGCTACGATCTGGTCGACCAGGCCGACAGCTGGATGCGTGAGCAGCGCATCGTCGACCCGCAGCGGATGACGACGATGCTGGCGCCGGGCTTTCCGTGAAGGTTTAGAATCCGCAGCACAACGGATTCCAACCGCCTTGCTTCCCGGCCTTGGCTGTAATCCCTGGGTCGTAAGACACCTGTCTATCAGGAAGGAGATCCCATGTCCGCTCCGGCATTGAAGACGATGACTTACGAGAAGGACGGTCGCATCGCACGGATCACTCTCAACCGTCCGGAGCGCGGCAACGGGATCGTGATGGAGATGCCGGTCGAGCTCGCGGCCTGTGTCGAGCGGGCCAATCTCGATCCGGAGATCCACGTCATCGCCCTGTCGGGTCACGGCAAGGGGTTTTGCGGCGGTTATGACCTGGTGGAGTCGGCCGAAGGCAGCTTCGACTGGACGGTGGATGATCCGGTGCCGGGCTCACCACTCGATCCGCAGGTGCAGATGGCCAACCACGATCCGTCGGAGGTGTGGGATCCGATGGTCGACTACGCCATGATGCAGCGCAACGTGCGCGGCTTCATGAGCCTCTTCCACAGCGACAAGCCGACCCTGTGCAAGGTGCACGGTTTCTGCGTCGCTGGCGGTACCGACATGGCCTTGTGCTCGGATCTCCTGGTGATCGAGGAGCACGCCAAGATCGGTTACCCGCCGGCCCGGGTGTGGGGCGTGCCGACCACCGCGCTGTGGACCCTGCGCATCGGCATGGAGCGGGCCAAGCGCCTGCTCTTCACCGGCGATTGTCTGTCCGGCAAGGAGGCAGTGGAGTGGGGCCTGGCGACCGAGGCGCCGCCGGCTGAAATGCTCGATGAACGCTTCGAGATCCTGCTCGAGCGGATCGCCCGCCAGCCGATCAATCAGCTGATGATGATGAAGCTGATGATCCACCAGACGGCGATGAATCAAGGCCTACACTCCAGCCAGACCCTCGGGGTGGTGTTCGACGGTATCGCCCGCCACACCAAGGAAGGCTACGCCTTCCAGCGTCGCGCCGCCGAGGCGGGTTTCAAGCAAGCGGTCCAAGAGCGCGACGAGCCGTTCGGCGATTCCGGCCCTTCGACCTTCAAAGGCTGATGGTTTGTATCAACGCCTGATCCACAAGGTCTTGGCAAAGCTCCGCGTCGGTCACATCCACCTGGTTCTGCAGGGGGAGCGACGCGACTACGGCGATCCGAACAGCCATCTCGAAGCGACTCTCGAGGTGCACGATCCGTCGTTCTTCCGTGACATCGCGCGGCGTGGCGAGGTCGGCCTCGGCCAGTCTTTCGTCGCCGGCAAGTGGAGCTCGGGCGACCTGGACGATCTGATGCTGATCTTCCAGCTCAACTTCGAGGCTTTCCTGCCGATGATGCGTGGCGGCACTGTGCTGTTGCAGGGCTTCCGCTGGATGGAGCGCTGGACCCAGAAGTTGATCTTGCGCGATCGACGCAGCACCCTGGAGGGCAGCCGCCACGGCATGTCCAAGTCCTACGACGTGGGCAACGATTTCTTCCGCCTCGGCCTCGGGCCGAGCATGCAGTACTCTTGTGCCATCTGGCCGTTTCCCGGCAGCACGCTCGATGCGGCGCAGGAGCACAAGCTCGACCTCTTGATCCGTAAGCTGGACCCGCGCCCAGGGCACAAAGTGCTCGACATCGGTTGTGGGTGGGGAACCCTCCTCGGGGCGATTCATGAGCGCCACGGCTGCGAGGTCAAGGGCATCTCCCTGGCGGGAGAGCAGATCAACTATTGCCGAGAGCACCACCCGCAAGGCACGTTCGAGCACCAGGACTACCGCGAGCTGCCACCTACCGAGACCTTCGATCGCATCGTCTCGGTCGGCATGATCGAGCACGTCGGCTATGGCTACTTGCAGACGTTCATGGATGCCGTGGCGCGGCACCTGAAGCCCGGCGGCCGCGCCGTGCTGCACACCATGGTGGTCGGCGACCTGCTCGATCTACCGCCGGGGGTCCACTTCGACGCCTTCGTCTTCACCGTCATGCCAGTCGGCTACGTTCCCCTGCCGCGCGAGCTGCTACAAGCCGTGCGCCGCTCCGGTGACCTCCACCTCGTCCACACCGAGCGCTTCGGACCCCACTACGGTCAGACCTTCTGCGCTTGGCGCCGCAACCTGCACGCCAACCGGCCGGAGGTCGTAGAC
>JBCCGX010000484.1:0-7376 GCA_039029035.1 Acidobacteriota bacterium
CCGTGCGCGCGGGCAGGAGATCCGGAGCGAGATGGCGCGGGTCGACGAACAAGTTCGACAGCTGCGGGAGTCCGCTGATCTCGCTCAGGAGATCCGAAGCTTACGATCGGACCCCGAGACCGCAGAGCTGCCCTGGCCGCGCCTGGCAAACACCCTGGCTCGGCTGACGCGCAACTGCCCGCCGAGCGTCGGCTGGCTACGCCTCGAGATTCACGACGCGTCCTTCGAGCTCGAGGCAACGGCTTTCGGATCGGAGCCCCGCCAAGCGCTCGATCTTCTGCGACGAATCCTCGAGCGAAGCCCGGGACTGCTCAACGTCGCTTGGGACGAGCCAGCCCCCGGGGATCGTGGCGATCTGCGTCAGGTCTTTCGCGCCACCCTACGAGAGGCAGCGCCTGAATCTCGATCGCAACAGCGACCGCAGCCAGCACCGATCGATCCCGTGGCTACAGATGCGGCCAAAGATAGGGAGCCGGCCTAATGAGCTCCGCCTGGCGAGTTGCCTGGTTGTTCCTGAGTGGGTCGCTAGTGATGTTGCTGGCTGGCGCCTGGACCACTCGCACCGCTCGCCAGCAAGCCCGGCTACCCCAACATCTGGAACAGGCCCGTCAGGCCCTGGATCAGGCGGGTGGCGAAGAGGGCGTGCAGGAACGACAGCGCCATCTGACGGTGATTCGCAACCGACTTATCCTCGAACGGTCGGCCAAAGGCTCGGACAGTGCCCTGTTCAGTCACCGCTTGGAGCGTGCCTTGGCCGAGGTGGGGCTGAGGATCCATGCCTCGAGTGAATGGCAGCCGGCGCCGGAGACCGCGGTGCAGCCAGGAGCAACTTTCGAACGCACCTTCCACGGTACCGGGGCTCTGGCTTCCCTGCTGCGGGCTATCCACACCCTCGAGAGCTGGCCCGACCAACCGCGCATTCGAGAGCTCTCGGTGGAGTCCGAGAGCGCGGATCGAGTGGCCTTTGTGCTGCGAATCGCGGCGATTCGACTGCCGCGATCCGCAGCAGGAGAGTCAGGCTGATGTCTATCCCGCGAGCCCTTCTCGTCGCTGCCGGTGCGCTGCTCGCCGTGTTTGTCTTGCTGTTTCTCCTTCGCGGCTCTTCTGCAACCGAACACGATGCGGCAGCAGCAGAGGCCAAGGGCCAGAGTGGCAATCCCGAGACTCAGGACCGCTCATCGGTCGACGAAGAAGCCCCGCGCTGGGAAAGCTATGCCTGGAGTGACCCGGCAGCCGAGAGCCTGCCCAGGCCCATCGCTGACTTCGTCCCGACGCCGGCCGACCCTTTCGCTCGGGCCCTGGCTCGCAAGAGACCCGAGACGGTCGCCTTGCGACTCGAAGGGCTGGCTCCCGGCGACTCGCCGTTGGCCTTGATCTCCGGGCAGGTCGTTCGGATCGGCGAGAGCGTCGATGGTTTCCGTGTCAGCCGCATTGGCACAGATAGCGTCTCCCTCTCGGATGCGACCGGCAAGCACGTGGAGCTTTCCCTGACACGGAATAGGAAGGGGGCACGCTAGCTCAATGGCGAGGCTCCCCGCATCCTCGATCGAGGCTCTCGCCGATCTCGTCGCCGCCGGCTATCGTCTGGTGGAGTCCCTGGACGCCCTACCGCGCCAGTCGCTATCGCCCAAAACGCTGCAACGGCTCGAAACCGAGATTCGTGGATTGCGCGCGGGCGCACCCCTGGCGCCGGCTCTCGAACGGCTCGGGCTCGAGATCACAGCAATCGCTCTCTTGGGCTCCCCCTCGCAGAGCACAGAGGATGCCTTGCGTGCTGACGCCGAGGCTCGCCGCAGTGCTACGGATGCCTTGCGCGGCGTCCGTTCGAAGATCCAACTCTTCGCAGCCGTTCTCGCCGCCCTTACCCTGGTCGTCCTCCTTGTATCGCTCGTGTTCGTACCGAGGGCGGTTCGCCAACTCACTGAGAACTTGCCGGCCGATATGGAGCTGCCGCCGGTTCTGGTGCACTTCGAGGCTTTTCGCAACCTCTGGTTGACTCTGGGCGGCTCCATGATCCTGTTGCTCCTCGCGACAACAATGATCTACGCCGGTCTCCTGGGACGGCAACGAGCCATCGAGCTTGCGCACCAACTGCGGCTCAATTGTCCCTTTCTCAGATCCCACGCCATCCAGGCCAGCAGCGCCCGGCTCTTGGAAGCACTGGCCCACGAGCAAGCGGTGAACATTCCCGCCAACGAGACGGTGCGACGCGTTGCTCGCAGCGAAAAGGTGCCTCGTCTGAAGCATGATCTGGAGTTGGCTGCGGCACGTCTCGAAGCCGGCGAACCTTGGCAAGCATGCCTACGCGGAACGCTCCATGACACACCGCTGCTAGCCGATCTCACGGCGTTGGCGAGCCACGGCGCTCGGCCCAAGGGGTGGCGATGGGGCGCAGCCCGAAGCCGTGCCACGGCTCTACAGGATCTACGCCGCGCGATGGCCATGTCTGCAGCGCTGGTGCTGATCCCTTCATTTCTCTACATGTTCTTGCTGCTCAAGGCCGCGACGGTCACCCTCTCCGTTGCGCAGGTTGAAGGCGTCCGCCAGCAGCTCGAGATGCTGACAAACGAGGTCGAGAGACTGATCCCCGCGGGTGATTAGAACCGTTCTGGATCCGCCTTCCGGACGCTGCGCTCCCGAACTCTTCTCCACTGATCTCGCGGGCGTCCTCGCGGCTGTAACTCCGACGCCGGCCGCCTTGCCTAGCGAAGCTCGTCTCAGACCGACGACCGAGCAGGCCAAAGGCGCCAAGGATTTACGTCAGGCAAGTCAGCTGATCGAGGTGATGCTTGACGATAGGCCAGGAGATCTCGCCGTCACTTGGGAGCAGTTGAAGGCATCTGAGCCGTTCATCCGCCGTGTCGCCCAAGCATCGGGCCGGTTACAGCCGGAGCTTCGCCAGCGCTTGGAAGCAACTCTCCACACAACTCTGGGCGACTGAATCCACTCGCTCTCCGTGATATCGTCCTCGCTCTCACGCTTGGACGAAAGGAGCTTCGAAAGCCATGGCCGACACTTCCGGCCCGAGACAAACTGCCCTGTACGACAAGCATGTCGCTGCGGGCGCCAAGATGGTTGAGTTCGCCGGCTGGCAGATGCCGGTGCGTTATGCCTCGGAGATCGAAGAGCACCGTGCGGTTCGCCAAGCCGCCGGGCTCTTCGACGTTTCGCACATGGGCGAGTTTCGCGTCCACGGTCCTGGGGCGCTCGACTTTCTGCAGCGCATGACGCCCAACAATGTGGCGAAGCTGCGCCCTGGGAGAGCCCATTACAGCGGCCTTTTGACCCCCGAAGCGACCTATGTCGACGACATCCTGGTCTACCAGCTGGCGGCGGAGGACTACCTCCTGGTGGTCAACGCCGGTAATCTCGAAGGTGACCTGGAGTGGCTGCGATCGCACGCGGATGGGGATTGCACGATCGACGACCTTTCGAATGACTACGCCCTCTTGGCGCTACAAGGGCCCCGGGCAATGGAGATCCTTGCGGGCCACACCGCCACCGAGCTCGAGGCGATCAAGTACTACCACTTCGTCGCCGGCTCGGTCGCTGGCTTGGATTGCCTGATCTCACGCACCGGCTACACCGGGGAAGCGGGCTTCGAGCTCTACCTGGCGCCCGAATCTGCGCCGAAGGTTTGGGACGAGTTGCTGAGCTCCGGCGCCGATGTTGGTCTGAAGCCAGCCGGCCTGGCCGCCCGGGACTCGCTGCGGCTGGAAGCAGGCATGGCCCTGTACGGGCATGAGATCGATCGCGAGACGACCCCCTACGAAGCGGGCCTGGGCTGGGTGGTGAAATTGAAGAAGGGCGACTTTCTTGGCCGCGACGTCCTGGTCGGGCAGAAACGCGAGGGCCTCGCGCGAAAACTCGTCGGATTCGAAATTCGTGGCCGTGGTATCGCCCGCCAAGGCCAGCCGGTGTTCCATGGAGACGACGAGTTGGGGCAGGTGAAGAGTGGGGGTTGGAGCCCGACCTTCGAGAAGGCGATCGGCACGGCGTTCGTGCCGCCTGACCGATCGGCGGTCGGTACTGAGCTCGAGATCGCTGTTCGCCGCCGCAGGCTCGAGGCCGTGATCGTCGAGCTGCCATTCTACCGCCGCAGCGAGTGAGACGCCATTCGCTGATTAACGGTTATGATTCGGTGCGAAATCAGTGAACGGCTCGCTGGGCGGTGCCTGCACGAAGTCCGGACCACCGATCTCCCCAAGCGCCGCCGCGGCGGCGCTCTGTGAACCGAGTTGCGAGGAAACGAGAATGTATCCCACAGAGTACCTCTATTCAGAAGATCACGAATGGCTGCACGTCAAAGACGATGTGATCACCATCGGGATCACCGCCTATGCGCAGAACGAGTTGGGCGAAGTCGTTTATGTCGACTTGCCAGAAGTCGGCGACGAGCTCGAGTCGGGTGACGCTTTCGGAGCGATCGATTCGTCGAAGACGTCAGCCGACGTGTACTCGCCCGTCGCCGGTGAGGTCGTGGCCGTCAACGAAGACCTCGAAGAGGCCCCCGAGACCGTCAACGAAGATCCCCATGGCAAGGGCTGGCTGATCAAAGTCCGTTTCTCGTCGTCCGAAGGGCTCGACTCGCTGATCAAGGCTCAGCAATACGAGGAGCTCATCGAGGGTCAGAGTTAGGTTCCGGGGTGCACTTCGAACAGATCCTTCTGGCCAGTTGCTCGCTCGTCTGGTTACTGGTCATCCTTGCCACGTTCGGTGTGATACCGCTGGCTGGAAGTCTCGATCTCGATCTGTATCGGTTCTACAGCTTCGCCGCGGTCCTAGGCTGGGTCACGGGCAATGTCTACGTCTTCCGTTCCCGGGAGCAGGCGAAAGGTCCGGCCCGCCGGAGGCTGCTCTTGAACTACCTCATGGGGCCGCTGAGCTTCGTCTACTTCTTGCGCACGCTGGCGCCCACCAGCGTGCAACAGGCAGCGCCGCTGGTGCCGATCTACGGCTTTGTCGTCTACTCCCTGTTCTTTCTCGTGCCCGTTACGCTGCGCGCAAGTCGCAAGCAGCGGCGCGACTTCGGCGACTCCTGAGCCGCCGGCAGGCCCTGATTGACGCCGGCAGGGCGGAGGCAGACCTTCGTCGGTAGTAGACCAAGGTCACGTGTCGCGGCGCTGCAAGAACATCGCATCGCCATAGGAGTAGAAACGGTATTCCCGGCGCAGCGCTTCCTCATAGGCGGCGAGGATTCTCCGTCGGCCGCTGTCGCCCGGACCAGCCAGGGCCGAGACCAGCATGAGCAGCGTCGATCGCGGCAAGTGAAAGTTGGTCAGCAGCGCGTCTACGACTCGGAAACGAAAACCGGGCGTGATGAAGAGTTCGGTCCGGCCGCTGCCCGCCGTGACCACGCCGGTTGCCTGGACCACGCTCTCGAGCGTCCTTACAACGGTCGTGCCGACCGCCACGACACGCCCTCCGGCAGCCCGTGTTTCGTGGATCGCACTGGCGGCTTCTTCGCTGACATGAAAGCGTTCGGTTTCCATGCGGTGCGCGTCGATCCGGTCGACGTCAACCGATTTGAAGGTGCCGATGCCAACGTGAAGGGTTACCGCGACCCGTCGGATACCGCGGTCAGCAAGCTCCGCCAACAACCCCTCCTCGAAGTGGAGACCGGCGGTGGGCGCCGCGATGGCGCCAGGGTGGCGAGCGAACGGGGTCTGATAGCTCGTCCGATCCTGCAGGTCGTCGTCGCGGCGAATGTAGGGCGGTAGGGGCACATGCCCCCGGCGCTCGATGAAGTCTTCGATCTCCTGAGTGAAGCGCAAACGCCGGAGGCCACCCACACCTTTTTCGATCACCTCGGCGGTGAGACCGTCTTCAAGATCGAGCCAGGTGCCCGGCGTCGCTCGGCGGGCCGGTTTCACCAGGGCGTCCCAGAGACTCGGACCTGCCTTCTCGACCAGCAAAAGCTCGGTTTTGCCCCCGCCAGGTCGCCGACGGGCAAACAGCCGCGCCGGGATGACCCGCGTGTCGTTGACCACCAGCAAATCGTCCGGCCGCAACAACGTCGCCAGGTCCTGGACGGAGCGATGTCGTTCCTCGCCTTCGGCATCGACCACCAACAGACGGCTGGCACCTCGCTCCGCCGGCTGCTGTGCAATAGCGGATTCCGGCAGCGTGTAGTCGAACGCCTTGGTATCGCGCGAGCTCACGTCCCTACCTGCTGTGCGTTCCTGGGGTCGAGCACATCGCGAAGCCCTTCGCCGACCAGGTTGATCGCCACGACAGTAATCACCAATGCCGCCGTCGGGAAGCCCGCGACCCACCATTGGGTCAGCAACACGCCCTGACCGTCGGCAATCATGTTGCCCCAACTGGCATTCGGTGGCTGGACCCCGAAGCCGATGAAGGACAACGACGATTCGACGAGGATCAGATTGCCGACCGTCAGCGTCGCGGAGACCATCAAGGGGGTCATGGCGTTGGGCAACATGTGCCGGAAAAGAATGCCGACCTCGGTGAGGCCCAGGCCACGAGCAGCCAGAACGAAGTCTCGATTCCTGAGACCCATGAGCTCGGCTCGCGTCAACCGACTGATGGTTGGCCAGACCGTGCCACCCAACAGCAAGATCAACATCCATGTGTCGGTGACGAAGAGAGCCGTCAGGGCAATGAGCAAAAAGATCCACGGGATGGTCAGCATGCCGTCGACGAATCGCATCAAGAGGTTGTCGAGCCATCGGCCACCAAGCGCGGCCAGGGCCCCTACCGTCACCCCGATGGTCAGTGCCAAGATGACCGACAGAATACCGATCAACAGAGAGACTCGAGCGCCATGGACCAGGCGCGACAAGACGTCGCGACCGAATTTGTCGGTGCCCAACAAGAAGACTCTCTGATCGCGCACCCCGTCCTCGTCGAGGTTCAGGATCGTGCTAGCACCATATTGCCGATGGCTCCCCAAGTTGTAGACCACCAAGCCCTCGGGGGTTCGCTCGACTCGTTCGGCCAGCTTCCACCCCCGGTCAGCGAAGTGAATCGCTGGCATCACGGTCAAGGGTGGTCGGTGTTTGCCAGCTACGGCATCGATCTGCTCCGTCGGATCATAAGGCGCCAGCCACGGTGCTAGCAGTCCGACCACAAAGATCGCCGCCAGGACCATGCTGCCGCCTCGCAACGACGTATTATGAGGCATGTCTCACCCGCGGATCGAGGACAGCGTGGAGCAGATCCGCCGACAAGCTGCCGACGACCACCAGGGCGCCTGAAAGCGCTGTACTCGCCAGGATCACCGGATAATCTCGCGCCATGATGGCTTGAAAAACAGTACTGCCTACGCCAGGCCAGGCGAAAACGACCTCTATGATCAGCGAGCCGCTGAGCAGAATAGGCAGCGCCACACCGAGTCGCTGGACCAGAGGAATCAG
>JBCCGX010000485.1:0-7372 GCA_039029035.1 Acidobacteriota bacterium
CCTGGCGGTCGCCTCCCTGAGCTTCGATCTGTCGGTCTACGACCTCTTCGGCCTGCTGGCGGTGGGCGGCTCGATCCGCGTCGCCGGCTCAGAGGAGCTGCGCGATCCCGAGCGCCTGGTGCGCATCCTGGTCGAAGAGGGCATCACCTACTGGGACTCCGCCCCCGCCGCCCTGCAGCAGCTGGTACCCTTCTTCCCCGGCCCCGGCGAGGGTGGCGATCGCTTGAGCCTAGTTTACCTGAGCGGCGATTGGATCCCCCTGGCCCTGCCCGACCAGGTGCGCTCGGTCTTCCCGAAGGCCCAGGTGATCGCCCTCGGCGGCGCCACCGAGGCGACGGTGTGGTCGAACTCCTATCCTGTCGGCGAGGTGGCCGAGGAGTGGGTGAGCATCCCCTACGGCCGGCCGATCCAGAACGCGCGCTACCACGTGCTCGGCCACGGCCTCGAGCCCTGTCCGGTGCGCCTGGCCGGGGACCTCTACATCGGCGGCGAGTGCCTGGCGGCGGGCTACGCCCAGGAGCCGGTGCTGACGGCGGAGAAGTTCGTCCCCGATCCGTGGAGTGAGACGGAGGGCGGGCGCCTCTACCGCACGGGGGATCGGGCCCGCTTCTGGGAAGACGGCCTGATCGAGTTCCTCGGTCGCCTCGACCACCAGGTGAAGATTCGTGGCTTCCGCATCGAGCTAGGCGAGATCGAGGCGGTGCTCACCGAGGATCCGCGGGTCGATGACGCGGTGGTCCTGGTGCGCGAAGATCTGCCCGCTGGCCGCGGCTTGGTGGCCTACGTCAACGCCCCGGGCGGCGACGTTAGCGAGGAAGGGCTGCGCCAGCAGCTCGGCGAGCGACTGCCGGAGTACATGGTGCCGTCGTTCCTGCTGGTGCTGCCCAGCCTGCCGCTGACCAGCAACGGCAAGGTCGACCGCAAGGCGCTGCTCACCATGCCCCTGCCGGTGCCAGGCCGCGAGACCAGTGGGGATCCGACGAGCCAGCCGCTGACGCCGACCGAGGCTCGGCTGGCGGAGATCTGGCGCGAGGTGCTGCGCCTGGACGGCCCGGTCGGCTCGGCGGACAACTTCTTCGAGCTCGGTGGCGACTCGATCCTCACCATCCAACTGGTGTCGCGGGCACGGGAGGCCGGCCTCGAGCTGTCGCCGCGGCTGATCTTCACTCACCCCACCCTGGGCGAGCTAGCTGGTGCGCTCGGCACGGTGGCCGGGCGGGATCAGCGCCAGATCATCGGCACCGAGCCGGCGGTGGGCGACGTCGCGCTGACGCCGATCCAGCATTGGTTCTTCAATCGACTGAAGCTCGAGGACGAGCCCTGGCATTGGAACCAAACCCTACTGCTGACGGTGCGGCGGCGTCTGGCACGACCGGTCATCGAACAGGCACTGACGGTGCTGCTGGAGCAGCACGACATGCTGCGGGCTCGTTTCGAGCAGCGAAACGGTGCCTGGCACCAGCACATCGCCGCCTGGCACCAGCACATCGCCACAACGGAGAGCCGCGCGCCGCTTCACGAGATCGACTTGCGGGCGCTGCCCGAGTCACACCGCACCGCCGCCCTCGAAGCCGCGGGCGAGCAGGTCCAGTCGAGTCTCGACCTGGCGGCGGGTCCCCTGCTGCGGCTGGCGATCTTCCGCGGTCTCGCTGACGAAGCCTCCGATCGTTTGCTGTGGGCGATCCATCACTTGGCGATCGACGCGGTGTCGTGGCGCATCCTGCTTGGTGATTTCGAGGCTGCGGTGCGACGGCTCGAAGCGGGCGAAGCTCCGGTACCGACGTCTAGAACAACCTCCTACCAGGCGTGGAGCGCGGCGCTTGGCCAGCGCCTTGAAGACACAGACAGCAGCGAGGCAACTCAGGCTTGGCAGTCGCTGCCATGGCACGAGGCCACGCCGCCGCCGTTCGATCAACAGGCCGACGACGACCGCGAGGCGGGCGCACGCACCCTGACGGTGGACCTCGGGGCGGACGCCACCGAGGCGCTTCTACAACGGTCCAACCGGGCTCGCGGCACGTCGATAGAGGATCTCCTCCTGGCCGCCCTGTTGCGCGCCTGGGGCAAATGGACGGGCCACTGTGGTTTGCACCTCGACCTGGAAGGCCACGGCCGTGACGCCATCGACGACAGGATCGACCTGTCGCACACCGTCGGCTGGTTCACCGCCCTCGATCCCGTTCTGTTGAGTGCGGTGGTGGACGCCTCGCCAGAGCACACTCTGCAAGCAGTCCACCAGCAGCTTGACGCGATGCGCCAACGCCCGAGCTTCGGTCTCTTGCGCTACCTGGCGGACGGTGCTCGCCTGCCCGACGCACCGGTGCTCTTCAACTACCTGGGTCGGCTCGACTCGGCCCTGCCGGCCGACTCCCTGCTCGCCCTGGCGCCGGAGTCTCCCGGCGCGGCGCACAGCCCACGCGCCCGCCGCAGACATCCGCTGGAGCTTTCCGCCAGCGTGCTGGGTGGCACCCTGCGCCTGGAAATCCGCTACCCCGGCCTACGCCTGCAGCGAGCCAGCATCGAGACGCTGGTCGATGCCTGGCACCAGTCGCTTCTCGCCTACGCCGAGACCCCGGCGGCCATCGCGGCCCTGACCGACTTTCCCGACATCGTGGCCGACGAGGCCAAGCTCGGCCAGGTGCTCGGTGAGTGGGAAGACCAGGGCAGTCGAGTGGAAGCGCTCCTACCCCTGTCGCCATCGCAAGAAGGCATGCTCTTCCATAGCCTTCTAGACCCGCAGGCCGGCGCCTACTTGGGTCAAGTCCATCTGCTGCTGCGCGGCGAGCTCACCCCTGCCGCCTTCACCCGAGCCTGGCAGGGCCTTTTGCAGCGCCACGCCGTGCTGCGCACTGGCTTCGCCTGGCGCGAGCTCGACCGGCCCCTGCAAGGTGTCCTCAGTGAGGTCGAGCTGCCTTTGGAGACCCTCGACTGGCGCCAGATGCCGGCCATGGCCCAAGCCGAGCGCTGGCAGGAGCTCCTGGCCGAGGATCGCCGCCAAGGCTTCGACTTTGCCCAGGCACCCCTGATGCGCCTGGCACTGATCCGCCTCGACGAGTCGACCTACCGCCTGCTGTGGACCTACCACCACACGATCCTCGACGGCTGGTCCCTGGCGACGCTCTTCGAAGATCTCTTCGCCCTCTACCACGCCGCGGTGCAGGGCACGGAGGCTCGCTTACCTGATCGCCGCCCCTGGGCCGACTACCTGCACTGGTTGGCGTGGCAGGATCTCGGTCCGGCCGAAGCCCACTGGCGCCGTCGCCTGGCCGGCTTCCATCAGCCAACGGCGCTGGGCATCGAGCGGACGGCAACGGCCGGAGGCGAAGCGACGGAAGCCGATACCTCGCCGAGCCGGCGCACTGAGCGGCGCCAGCTACCTCGAGACCTCAGCCAACAGCTCGACGCCCTGGCAAAGCGCAGTGACTCGACCCTCAACACTCTCGTCCACGCCGCCTGGGCGCTGCTCCTCGGTCGCCTCGGCGGTACCCGCGACGTCGTTTTCGGCTCGGTCGTCTCCGGCCGACCGCCGGGCCTGCGCGGCGTGGAGTCCATCGTCGGCCTGTTCATCACCACCCTGCCCTGCCGGGTCGGCCTCGCCAACCGCCACGTCGCACCCTGGCTGGCCGAGCTGCGCGACGATCTGCTCGAGCTGCGCGACTATGAGCACACCCCGCCGGTGGCCATCCAGGGCTGGAGTGAGGTCGACAGCGGCTCGGACCTCTTCGACAGCCTGGTGGTGTTCGAGAACTACCCCATCGCCGGCGTCGCCCACAAGGCGGCAGGCCTCAAGGTGCTCGACACGGGTGCGATCGAGCGCAGCCACTACGCCTTGAGCCTACAGGTGGTGCCCGAAGACTCCGGCATCCTGCTGCTCCTGCACCACGATGCGGACCGCTTCGAGCCCACCGCGGCGCGGCGCCTCATCGGCCACGCGGAACAGCTCCTCGCCGGCCTGGTGGGCGACGGCGAGCGCCGGCTGGACGATCTCGCCATGCTCTCGCCGGCCCAGACGGCGCAACTCACCCGCGAGTGGAACGACACCTCAGTCGTTTCGAACGACCCTTCGGTCGTTTCGAACGACTCCTCGGTCGTTTCCGCGAGCGCTCAACCCGTCCACCGCCTTATTAGCCAGCAGGCTCAGGCAACGCCGGACGCCGTGGCGGTGGTCTTCGGGGGCCAAAGCCTTTCCTACCGTGAGCTCGACCGGCGTGCCAGCCACTTCGGTCACCGCTTGCGGGCCCTCGGCGTCGGCCGCGACGAGACGGTGGGCCTGGCGATGGAACGCTCCCTGGAGCTGCCCACCGCGGTGCTCGGTATCCTCCACGCCGGGGCCGGCTACCTGCCCCTCGACCCGGACGATCCGGCGGAACGGCGGGAGTACATCCTGGCCGATGCCGGGGTCGCGGTGCTGGTGGCCTCGGGCGCCGAAACGGCCAACGTACCCACAGCGTACCGAAGGATCGACTTCGCCACCGAGTCGCAGCCTGTCGCCGAGCTGGCGGCATCGTCAGTCGACCGGGTCGACGACGACGGCGCGGCCTACCTGATCTACACCTCGGGCTCGACCGGTCGCCCCAAGGGTACGGTCAACGTGCATCGAGCGGTGCGCAACCAGGTCGAGTGGCTGCAAAGCCGCTACCCCATCGGCCCCACCGATCGAGTACTACAGAAGACCCCGATCAGCTTCGATGTTTCGGTGTGGGAGCTCTTCTGGCCCCTCTCGGTCGGCGCCTGCCTGGTGATGGCCCGGCCCGGGGGGCATCGCGACCCGGCCTACCTGGCGCGGACCATCGGCCGCCACCGCATCACCACCACCCACTTCGTGCCCTCCATGCTGCAGCTCTTCCTCGAGGAGCCGGACATCGAGGCCCATGCTCCGACCCTGCGGCAGGTGGTGGCCAGTGGCGAAGCCCTACCTCTGGACCTCGAGCGGCGCTTCTTCGAACGCCTCTCCGTACCCCTGCCCAACATGTACGGCCCCAGCGAGGCGGCGCGCTCCAGCTTCTACGACTGCAGCCCGGCGGACTCCCTGCCGGTGGTGCCGATCGGCCGGCCGACCTCGAACACGGCCCTCCACATCGCTGACCGACTGCTACGCCAGGCGCCTCTGGGGGCCTCGGGCGAGCTGCTGATCGGCGGCGCCCAGTTGGCCCGCGGCTACCACTGGCGCCCTGGTCTCACGGCGCTGAAGTTCGTGCCTGATCCTTTCGGCGATGCCCCCGGCGCGCGGCTCTACCGCAGTGGCGACCGGGTCGGTTTTGCGCCCGACGGCCGGATCGAGTTCCTCGGCCGCATCGACCACCAGGTCAAGGTGCGCGGCGTGCGGGTCGAGCCGGGGGAGATCGAGGCGATCTTGCAGCAGCACTCCGGGGTGCGCGAGGCCGTGGTGGTGACGCCCGGCGCCGGGGCGCAGCTCCGGCTGTGCGCTTTCATCGTGCCGACGACCGAGGCGACTCAAACAATCGAAGGGCTGCGAAGCTTCCTCGAAGATCGCCTGCCCCTGGCCGCGGTGCCCTCGCACTTCGAGGTGCTGGACGAGCTGCCGCTCCTGCCCAGCGGCAAAGCGGATCGTGTCGCTCTGACGCGGCGGGCCGAGTCGGCCGGAGCCGGGCTCGCCGAGGGCCAACACCAGGCGCCGCGGACGCCGACCGAGGAGCTGCTGGCCGGCATCTGGAGCGATGTGCTTGGGCTCGAGCCGGGCAGCTTCGGGATCGCCGACGACTTCTTCGCCCTTGGCGGCCACTCCCTGCTCGCCACCCGGGTGGCCTCGCGCCTGCGCGGCGCTTTCGACGTCGAGCTGCCGCTGCGCACTCTCTTCGAAGCTTCGACCGTGGCCGAGCTGGCCCGGGAGGTCGAGGCGACGCGTGCTGGCGCCTTGGCGGCGCCACCGATCGAGCCGCGTCGCGAGCCGATGCCGGAGACCGGCTGGCCGGCCTCCTTCGCCCAGGAACGTCTGTGGTTCCTCGACCAGCTCGACCCAGGCACGCCGGTGTTCAATCTACCGTCGGCGATCCGCCTGCGCGGCCGGCTCGACACCGGGGCCCTGCGGGCGGCGTTCGCCGACCTGGGGCGCCGGCACGAGACCCTGCGCACCGCTTTCGCGGACGCCGGTGGGCGACCGGTCCAGGTCATCGACGAGACGTTCACCGCCGCCATCCACAGCATCGACCTCAGCGCTCTCCCGGAGCCTGAAGCAGAGGCTCTGGCGCGACACCTGATGCGCCGCGAAGCCCTGCGGCCTTTCGACCTGCGCCGCGCGCCGCTGGTGCGGGCGACCCTCTTGCACCGCACCGCAGGGCCGGAGGCGGAGCATCTCCTGCTGCTGACGTTGCACCATGTGATCTCGGACGGCTGGTCGTCAGCGGTTCTGGTGCGCGAGATCGGTGCCCTCTATGCGGGTCACGCCGCGGGACGGCCGGTCGACCTGCCGCCCTTACCGGTGCAATACGCCGATTTCGCCCGCTGGCAACGGGGCTGGCTTGCCGGCGAGGTGCTGCAAGGCGAGATCGACTTCTGGCGCCGACGTCTCGAGGGTGCACCGGCGGCCCTGGAGCTCCCCACCGATCGGCCGCGCCCGGCGGTCTTCGATCACCGGGGTGGCAGCGTGCATCAACAGCTGGACGCCGACGCCACCCAGCGACTGCACGACCTCGCCAGGGGCCACGGCGCCACCCTCTTCATGGTCCTCTCGGCCGGCTTCATGGCGCTCCTGCGTCGACTGTCCGGGCAGGACGACCTGGTTGTCGGCACACCGATCGCCAACCGCAACCGGGCCGAGGCCGAAGGCCTGATCGGCTTCTTCGTCAACAGCCTCGTGTTGCGCCCCGATTTGCCCGGCGATCCGACCTTCGCCGAACTGCTCGAGCGCACCCGACACACCGCCCTGGAGGCCTACGAACACCAGGACCTGCCCTTCGAGAAGCTGGTCGAAGCTTTGCAGCCCGAGCGCGACCCGAGCCGACCGCCGATCATCCAGGCCGCCTTGGTCTTGCAGAATGCCGCGCCGGACCATCTCGAGCTACCGGATCTGGTGATCGAGCCGGTGCTCGAGGAGCGGCGCCAGGTGCAACTCGAGCTCGAGATGGAAGTGGTGGAAGGCGTCTACTTCGGCCAAGGCGACGGCCTCACCCTGCGCCTCGCCTACGCGACCTGCCTGTTCGATGCCACGCATGTCCGACGCACCCTGCACCAGCTCACCCATCTTCTTCGGTCAGCGGTCGTAGATCCGAGTCAGCGCCTGTCGCAGCTGACGCTGTCGAGCGCCGCGGAGCGCCACCAGGTTCTGATCGAGTGGAACGCGTCGAGCGCCGCGGAGCGGCAGGACGTCATCCGGCAAGACGGCCTTCGGCAAGACGGCCTAGTGCTCGATCTC
>JBCCGX010000486.1:0-7347 GCA_039029035.1 Acidobacteriota bacterium
CTGGCGAAGCGGACCCGCTGGGCCGGGGTCCAGCCCTGGCGGCACAGGCGATGGAAACCTTCCAGCACGTGGGTCACCATGGCGCGCTTGAAATTAGCCAGAGAGAAGCGCTCGAGGAAGGACTCCAACGTCTCGCGCACCACTTTCAGGAAGGCCTGGATCTTCATCCACTCGCCAGTCTTCCTCTCGACCTCGAAGCGACGCATCATCACCTCGGGCAGCAGCACCGCCGCGAGCAAGACCGCGTCGGGCACCTCACGACCCTCCGCGGTCATTCGATCCAGGGTCGGCAAGATGCCGGAGAAGTTGCCCACGCCGCGCTCTGCGGCGGCCACCATCGCCCCGACTTCGGGCAACAGCACGTCGAGCAGTCCGAGCTCGAGCATCCACTGCATGGCAGCGCCGGCATGGCCACATTTGAGCAGTTGCATGAGCTCTTCGGTCAACCGCGGTGCCGCGGCCCGACGCAGGTCGCCGGCGTTGTTCTGGATCGCCTCCTGGGTCCGGCTCTCGATGCTGAAGCCCAGGCGACCGGCAAACTCGCAGGCCCGCAGCATGCGCACCGGATCTTCGCGGAAGCGTAGGTCGGGCTCGCCAATGACCCGAATCAGGCCGCGTTCGAGGTCGTCGGTGCCACCGACGTAGTCGATCACCGAGAAGTCGGCGACGTTGTAGAACAACGCGTTGACGGTGAAATCGCGCCGGAAGGCATCCTCGCGTGGGGTGCCGAAGGCGTTGTCGCTGGTGATCAGGAAATCACCGGGCTTGCCCTTCTGCTCTTCGGGATCCGGCGTCCGGCGGAAAGTCGACACCTCGACGATGCCGTCGTGGAAGATCACGTGCGCGAGGCGGAAGCGGCGACCGATGATACGCGCGTTGCGAAACAAGCGCCGTAGATCCTTGGGCTCGGCGTCGGTGCAGACATCGAAGTCCTTCGGCCGGCCGCCGAGCATCAAGTCGCGCACGGCCCCGCCGCAGAGGTAGGCCTTGTAGCCTGACTTCTTCAGCCGGTAGAGCACCTTGACGGCGCCGGACGAGATCAGCTTGCGGGAGATCGCGTGATCGGGCCGCGCGATGATCCGCGGCTCGGCTTCGGCCGGCGTCTCGACAGGGGTTGCTGCAGCGGCCTCGACAGGGGTTGCTGGAGCAGCCTCTTCTTCGTCCACACGAAGCGGCTCGGTATCGTAGTCTACGGGCACGTCTGTCCGATTATAGACCGAAGCGGGTGGGTCTTTAGGGCTCGTGCAAGAATAACTCCAGCATCGAGGGCGTCCAGGCGCGCCTCTCGCAAGGCGCGTGACTGAGGCATACCTGAGGTCTGTCGCAAAGGAGCGCAACACCGCGAGAGGCGAGGCATGGACGGCCGAATGCGGAAGTTACTCTTGCACGAGCCCTTAGTCAGCCAGCCGCGCCAGAATGTTTTCCAGCGTCAGACCGGCGAAGGAATCGATCCGCAGCTCGACCTCGGGTATGGACAACCGACGCGTCACGCCATTCGGCACCGCGACACAGCGCATACCGGCGCGCTGCGCCGCCAGGACGCCGTTGGGCGAGTCTTCGAACACCACACACTGCTGCGGAGCCAGCTCCAGTTTCTCGGCTGCCAAGAGGAAGAGCTCCGGTGACGGCTTCACTTCCGTCACGTGATCGCGGCCACAGATGTGATCGAACAACCCGCCGATATCGTGGCGCTCGACCCACTCCCCGACCCAGTTGCTGGTGCTGCTGGAGGCGATCGCGGTCCGCAGCCCCGCCCCCCTGGCGGCCTCGACCATCTCGCGCACGCCGCGGCGCAGGGCTTGATGCTCCAGGCGAGCACGAATCCGGTCGCGCACCGCCTCGCGTCGCGCCTCCGGATCGAGCGCCTCCTCAGCCAGCTCGGTCAACCGCACCGCCAGGTCGATCTTGCCGTGGGTACCGATGGTCTCCCCCCACAGCGCGATCGTCAGCTCCTGGCCGTGGCGCCGATACTCCTCGGCCCATTCCTCGTAGATCGGCGTCTCGGTATCGAGCAGGGTGCCGTCGAAGTCGAAGATCAGACCGGTGATGTCCATCGATCCCTACCTCAAGCCGTGGCCAAGCGAGGACGTAAGGCCTTGTACTTCTCGTCCAGCTGGTCCCAGGCCGAGACAATCTTCTCGAGTCGCTCGTCGAGCAGCTGCGTCCAGTGGTCGTGTCGGTCGGTCTCGACCTTGAGGCCACTGATCCGAAAGCTCAGAGCATCCAGCCGATAGCTGGTATCCGCCGTGATCAGCTTGGCGGAAAGGATCTCGGCGCCGCGCTCGATATAGCGATGCAGGTCGGTGAGCACCGCGCCGCGCAGGCTGACGTGGGCTTTCGAGGTCTTCAGCTGGACGCTACCCGCCTCGCCCTCGATCATCACTTCGCGGTCCTCCATCAGCACCTTGAGGAAGCGGCAACCGAGCACCGATTGCCCGGGTTCGTAGGCCTCGACGATCTCGCTCTCGATATCGGGATCGTCGAGATCGAGCCAGGGTGTCTTGTAGTCGACCGCGATGCCGATCTTGCGCAGGGCGGCGGTCACCTTGCCAAGGTAGCTCTTGGCGGTGCTGGCGACATAGAGCACGTCGCCGTCGATGCAGGCCTCGATGATCTTGGAGCTCGGATTGGTCCGTACGATGAGCTCCTCTTCCGCCAGCTCGCGCAGTTGCTTACGCTTCTTGGAGCCGACGAATTGCGCGCCGGTGGTCTCGAGCTCCACCCGCACCAATTGCTTGACCCGTTCTTTGACTGCGGTCGGGTCCGGTTTGAGCTTGTCGATCCGTACCCGGAAGGCCCAACGCCTTGCCCCGACCTCGTACGGTGCCTCGGGCTCCATGGGAATGAAGCCGACCTGCTCGCGCACCTCCGAGCCGGGCGCGATCTCGACAAAACGCGCCGCCTCGAAGTCCGGCTCGTCGGCGAAGGGCGCCACGTTGAAACGCGTCATACTGACCGATCCGCTCAGGAGACCCATCGGTCGGAAGTCCTCGATCGTCGTTGCTAAGGGAGTCCCGCCGAGCACGGCCCGGCAGGGGGGCCGATCTTAGCCTAGGATTCACTCACCATGAGATACCAATGGATCCTGTTCGACGCCGATGGCACCCTGTTCGACTTCGAGAGCGCCGAGAGCGCCGCCCTCGAGAAGGCATTCGAGCTTGCCGGGTTAACCTACGAAAGCCGCTACCTGGAGCTCTACCGGCAGATCAACGAGCAGATTTGGCTCGAGCTCGAGCGCGGCACGATTCGCCGCGAAGAGCTCAAGATCCGCCGATTCCAGCAGCTCTTCGCGGCCGCTGGCTTAAGCTACGACCCCAGCGGCTTCAGCGACTTCTACCTGGAGCACCTCGCTCGCGGCACCGACTTGCTCGACGACGCCGAGCGCATCGTCCGCGACTTACTCGGCCGTGTCGGCCTGGTCTTGGTGACCAACGGCCTGAAGAACGTCCAACGACCGCGGATCGCCGCTTCGACCCTCAGCGATTGCTTCGACCACATCGTGATCTCCGAGGAGGTCGGCTACGCCAAGCCTGACCCGCGAATCTTCGATGTCGCCTTCGAGCACATGGACCAGCCCGCTAGGGATCGGGTCCTGATCGTAGGCGACAGCCTGACCTCTGACATTCGCGGCGGTCTCGACTATGGCATCGACACCTGCTGGTTCAATCCCCGAGGCAAGCCGGTGGATCCCGAGACCCGAGCGCGCTACGAGATCCGCCACCTGAGCGAGATCGAGAGCCTGATCCGCTGATTCAGGGGCTCACACCAAACGGCTGCGGATGACGGTCTCCGACGTCATCGTCCGATGCACCGGACAGCGACCGGCGATCTCGAGCAGGCGGGCACGCTGCTCCTCGGACAGGGGACCACGGATCTCGATCGCCTTCTCGACCAAGTCGATCTTGCCTTTCTCGGTCTGGCAATCCTCACAATCCTTGGCGTGGATCTTGGAGTAGCGCAGGGTGGTGCTCACCCCTTCGAGAGGCCACTTCTTGCGGTTGGCGTACATGCGTAGGGTCATGTTGGTGCAGGTGCCGAGGGCGGCCAGCAGATAGTCGTAGGGGTTCGGCCCCTCGTCACCACCGCCGACCGAGATCGGCTCGTCACCGACCAGCTCGTGGCGACCGGAACGGATCCGCTGCCGAAAGCCGCTGTCCCCGCCCGAGACCCAGACCTCGCCCGGCTGTAGGGCTGATTCGTCCTCAGAGGCGGCTGCGGCCTCCGCAGCTGGCTCCATCTCCAGGTAGCGACCCGCCCAGGCGGCCAGCACATCGGCCACGTAACTCGCATCGGCCGGATCCTTCAGCAGCAGGTGATCGGCACCGTCGAGGGAGACGAAACTCTTCGGGTGAAGCGCCGCCTGGTAGATCTGCCGCGCGTGGTCGATGTCGACCACTTCGTCGATCGGCGAGTGCAGGATCAACAGCGCCCGATCCAGCTTGCGCACCGCCTTCAAGACGCCCTGACTCGCCAGGTCGTCGAGAAACTGCCGCCGGATGCGAAACGGCCGTCCCGCCAGCACGACCTGCGCCTCATCGGTCTCCGCCAGCTCCGGCGCCGAGCTCAGAATGCCCTGGCGCAAATGCTCCGGATCACTCGGCGCCCCGAGGGTCGCCACCGCCACCGACTCCGGCACCTGGCTCGCCATCGCCAACACCGCCGCGCCGCCCAGGCTGTGCCCGATGAGCAGCTTCGGTGCCTCGTAGGTCTGGCGCATGAAGTCCACGGCCGCCAGCAGGTCTTCCATGTTGGACGAGAAGTTGGTGTCGGCAAAGTCGCCTTCCGACTCGCCCAGGCCGGTGAAATCGAAACGCAGCACCGCGATGCCACGCTCCACCAAGGCGCGGCTGATGCGCGCCGTCGCCTTCAAGTCCTTCGAACAAGTGAAGCAGTGGGCGAACAAAGCATAGGCACGCGGCGCCTCGTCCGCACGATCGAGCCGCGCCGCCAGGTCATGGCCAAAGGCGCCAGGGAAGGTCACACGTTCACTCTTGATCATGCTGTGTCTCCTCGAAGGCCGTCTCCTCGAAGGCCATCTCCTCGAAGGCTTCTCGACTCGATCAGATGCCGATCGAACAGCCAGCGTTACATGCGAGCCGGCCAGGCTCGAATCTCAAGGCTGAGCCCACCCACCCTACCTTACCGATGGAGCGAGGCCTCGACGGCCGAGCTACTGATGATTGAGCCCCTTGTCGTAAGGCAGGAAGCGAACCTTGAAGTCGCCCGGGATCTGTGCGTCGGCGACGCGGTAGCGATTGACATAAGCCATCAGGTTCCCGCTCGTGCCTTGCAAGGCTTCGAAGTCCTCGAAGTCGGAGCGGAACCAATCGAAGATCTTGGACAAGCTCACGGTTCCGGCCGCTGAATCGACGACGCAATGCCGTGCGTCGGCGACGAACTCGGCCATGGCGGCGTCCAACTGCTGGTCGAGGCTCTCGGCAGCGAAGACTTCCTGCGGCAGGCGCGGGCAGCCTGCCGAGGCACAATTGAGCGCGGCGTGGATGCGCGGATCCTCGAACCCCTTGCGGATGTCCTGGTTCTCCAGCTTGCGCAGGTTGGTGCGCCGGCCGCCGAGGACGACTTTGGTCTTGACGAAGAAGCCGTAGCCGGTGCCCAACTTGCCCCACACCGTCGTGGCGTCGGGACCGAGGTCGAGCACGCCCTGGAAGACCAACGCGTTGTAGGCGTTGATGTAGTAGGCCAGTTGATGCTCCAGGGTCGGAAAGAGCTGCGGGTGGGATTTCGGACTGGTCGACTCGATCGCGGCCAGGTACCTGTCGAGCGACGCACGGTCTGCCGCCAGGCCGGCATAGTCGACCAGCCCCTGCTCATCGACGAAACGACGGAGAACATCCGCCCAGGGCTCGTGATCGAAGAGTTCAGACGCGGCCAATACGGGCGGCGACGAGGCGCCGATCAAGAACATCGGTAGCAAGATCAGGTGACGGCAGGTCGGTTGCATGGAAGGATCCTCGCGGGCACGCACAGTTGGCTCGACGCCCCTTTATTCTCCACCAAGCCGGGTCAGGTTACCGTCAAGCCGACCGATCGCCGTTGTGCCAGCTCTGACCTCGGCCGTTACCTCAGACCGTCATTGCCCAAAGACACCCTGATGACCCGGCTCTTCCAACTGCTGCGCGAACCGATCTCGGCCGAGAAACGGGCCCTACTCGCGGCACGCTGGCAGGAGCTGCCATCCGAGCTGCGGGTTGGGCGGCAAGTGGTGGGCCAACACCACGTGCACTGCGGCTACACCTTGGGGGCGTCCTACTGCGCCTTCGGCTGCACCCATTGCTACCTGCCGGCCAATGCCAATCGAGCGCCCTTGCCGTCCCTTGTCGAGATGCGCGAGCAGATCGACGCCAACCGGCGCCTGATCGGCCCTGGTGGCGGCCTGCAGATCACCGGTGGCGACGTGGTCGACGCCTACTGGCGGGCCGACCGGGCCGACGAGCTGATCGATATCGTGCGCTACGCCACCGACTCCGGCGTGGTGCCGATGCTGATGACCCACGGCCAGAAGCTGCTCGAGCACCCCAGCTACCTGGATCGCCTCATCGTGGACGGTGGCTTGCGCAAGATCGCCATCCACATCGATATCACCCAGGCCGGTCGACCGGGCTATCCGATCCGCGATCTCACCAGGGAAGCCGATCTGCACCCGCTGCGCGAGCAATTCGTCGAGTTGATCCTCCAGGCTCGCCGCCGCACCGGCGTGCGCTTCCACGTCGCCCACACCGTGACTGTGACCGAGCGCAACCTGGCGAGCATCGGCCAGATCTTGCACTGGCTGCTCGCCGATCCGCGCCACCTCGACGTCTTCCGCCTGATCAGCTTGCAACCCGAGGCTGATGTCGGTCGCACCCGGCAATCAGCCAACCCCGTCACCCCCGAGCAGACCTGGACCGAGATCTCCGCCGGCGTCGGCCGTGCGCTGTCGCGCGACGGCTTGTTGCTCGGGCACCCCGACTGCAGTCACTCCACCACCCTGCTGGTGCTCCATCCACCACGCCACCGCGCAGCCGATGGCGCGACGCCCCGAACTCTCGACCTGATCGCCGACGACGACGCCGGCCGTGCCTTTTGGCCGCAGCTGCTCGCCACCTTCGGCGGTGTCGGCTCACGCGGCGAGCGACGCCTCGAAAACAACCTCCGCCGCTTGGGCCTTTTCCTGCGCCACCCCACCATGTTGGGCAAGATAGTGCGCTACGCCTTCGCCGTGCTGCGCCGCGAAGGTGTCGGCGCCGGCGAGCTGCTCCGCACCTGGTTCGCCGGCCGGCTGCGCGGCCTGTGCATCGTCCAGCACAACTTCATGAGCGCTGCCGAAGTCGAACAGCCGCGCAGCAC
>JBCCGX010000487.1:0-7340 GCA_039029035.1 Acidobacteriota bacterium
ATCAAATCGATGCTCGAACATTCCCGCGGCGGGGAAGGGCAGGTGCAGCCAGTCGACCTCAACGATCTCGTCGGCAACTACGTCAACCTCGCGTACCACGGGCTGAAGAGCCAGAACGATGCCGTCGACATCGACTTCGACCTCGCCCTCGCGGATTCGCTCCCGCCGGTGACCCTCGTCGCCCAGGAGATCGGCCGCGTCTTCCTCAACTTGATCAACAACGCCTGCCACGCCCTGACCCAAAAGAGTGAGCGCCTCGGCGCCGGTTTCTCACCCCTCATCACGGTCACCACACGCGATCTCGGTGAGGCCGTCGAAATCCGCATCCGCGACAACGGCGACGGCATCCCGGACGAGATCCGCGACAAGGTCTTCAACCCGTTTTTCACCACCAAGTACGCCGGTGAAGGTACTGGCCTCGGTCTGTCGCTGTGCTACGACATCGTGGTGCAAGGCAACGGCGGCACGATTGACTTCGAATCCGAGGAAGGCTCGTTCACCGAGTTCGTCGTCGTCTTGCCGAAGCAGCGGGCGGCGTAGCTTGGTTTCGTAGTTACAGTCGCGCACGGCTCTCCGCGTCGTGGCGACCGGTGCGCGCCCGAAGGTGGCTCGGCCGAGCAGAGCTCTGCGCGGCCGATGCGCCTCCGTTGCCAGGGCCTGCACGGTTCTGCCTGGTGGATTCTCATCCCTCGGTCTGCCGTGCAGAGGTCTGTAGAGCGGATTCTCGGTCGTTTCCAGGCTGTACAGACCTCTGCACGGTGGACGACCAGCCGTCTCCGGACGCGTCCGAGCTCGTTGCGGTGGATGGACGAAAGTTACTCGGCCGGGGCGAGCTCTGCAGGGCGAATCTGCATGCGTTCTCGGGAAGTGCAGAAGTCCGTGCGATGGACTCTCGCAGCTCTTCAGTCCGCGCAGAGTGCCGAAGAGTGGATCCTTCGGCGCTCCGAGAGTGGGCAGAGGTCCGCACGATGGATCCAGATCGGCTGCGAGCCCGAGCCGAGGTCCGTCGGGCGAATTGACGAAACGTATTCGCCCGCACCGAGCTCCGCAGGGCCGAAATCGGATGGATCCGGCGGCATCGGCACGTCCGGACCCGCGTCGAACGGCTGCAAGCGGTCAGATCGTCCGGTGTTCGTGGCCAAGAAAGCGGACACTTTCGTCGCTTCGATCCGCGCCCTTTCGCCCTGAGTGCTGCGTTGTAAGTGTTTGGCGAGATGGGGTTTACCGATTTTGTCCCCCGAAACGGATATATCTCCATTTCGGAAAGTGTCCGCTCGGGACAAGAAATGTCCCCCGAAACGGAGATAGCCGCGACGATGCGTACTCCTACACTTTCTAAGCCGTCGAGCCGTTGCTCCGCAGGGCTCGGCGGCGACCGATTCAACGACCCGATGGAGGAGCCGTCATGGCGCTCAAGTTTTCCGAGATGATCGCTCTACGCACCGACCTTGCCCGCAATCTGGAGGCTGGCTTCGACAGCTACCTGGAAGAGATCGCCACCGGCTGCGGCGACTACCTGGCGCCGGTCGTCGAAGAGGGCGAATCGGCGATCGACGTCGCCTTTCTTCTGCTGCTCCTGCGGCGCAGCGTGGCGCGCCACAGCCGGCGCATCCGAAGCCTCAATGAAGGCGTCGTCGAGCAGACCCACGACGACGACAAAGTCCGCGCCGAGCTCGCCGGGCGGCGCGACGCGGTCGACGCCAAGCTGCGCCTGGTGCGCCACACCTGCCGTGGTCTCTTTGGCTCGGCGAGCCTCGGGCGCATCGGCATCACGGGCGAGTTCCCCCGCGGACCCATGCGGCTGTTCCACTTTGCCGAGGTCGTCAAGGCCAGCCTGGAGAAGCCCGATCTCGGCCTCGAAGCCCTGCTCGACCTCGACCTCGAAGGTGACGGAGGATCGAGCATTACCGCCCGCCTGGCGGCCCAGCTCGAGCCCGAGCTCGGTGAGCTGGGCGAGCTGCTCGACGAGCGCCACGACGAGCGCCGCAAGGCGACCAACGTGCGCTTGCGCCGGCAGCAGGAGATCCGCCACTTCGACACCCACATCCGCGGCATCGTCCGCATGGCCCAGGGCATGTTCCGCCTCGCCGGCCGCGCCGACCTGGCACAACGCTTTCGCCCGACCCTGCAGCGGGTCTTGCGCCGGCTGAAGGCGAGGCCGGCGGAAGGGGAAGCAGGCGCCGCTCCCGGTTCCGCTGAAGCTGTGCCGGATCCGGCGATCCAGCCGGCGGAGGCCGAAGCAACGACGGACTGAGCCCGAGGTCTCGTTTTTCGCTGGGCCCGCCAACAGCTCTCAAGAAGCCTCGCGGGCCCGGCCGGCGATTTTCTGTAGGGTCAATTCCAGGAGGTCCCGGCTCCGGACGGTGTCGGGATGGTCCGAGCCGAGGACACGTCGGGAGACTCTCCACGTCGAGTCATAAAGCTCACGTGCCTTCGGCAATTGACCCTGAGCACGATAGATTGCTGCCAGGTTGCCCTGGCTCGTGAGGGTGAAGGGATGCTCGGGGCCCAGGGTGCGGGAAGAGGCGTGCCAAACCGCCTCCGCAAGCTTCTTCGCCTGCCCATAATTGCCCCGGGCAACGTAAGTCGCGGCCAAGCTGCTCTCGATGTTCAGGATCTCGGGGTGCCCGGGTCCCAAAGCCGGCTTGAAGAGCGTATGGGCCGACTGAAGATCGGTTCGGGCAGCTTCGGCTTGCCCCAGACCGAGTCTCGCCATACCCGCCAGATTGAGAACCGTCGCCTCTCCGAGAGATCCTTCCTCGACCAAGGGCTGCGCCTGCAGCGCATCCTCCAGCGCGTCTGCCAATAGACCCTGGCGATAGCGTAGCCCGCTGCGCAGAATCCGAAAGCTGGCGAGTTGCTCGATCGAGAGCACCCCACCATCGTCCTCCGCCTCGTCCAATAGGAGTTCTTCATAGGCATCCAGCAGCGCCAGGCGCCGGAACGGCGGCCAATAGTCCGATGTCTGGGCGATTTCCCAAACGACCTCCGGCTTCAGCTCGCCTCCCTCCAGGGCGGCCCGGATCTCATCGCGCAGCGCCTCGGCGTCCTCCTGCATGCACCACCAGGCGAGCAGGTGCTCATAGGGACGGCGCTCTCGATCGCCCAGATGGCCGGCAATCTCCAAGAACCACTTCGCCATGCCGCGTTTCGCCGGCTGCGCGTGCTCTTCGAGGAACCTGAGGAGGGTGACTGCCCGCATTTCCCGTTCGATCTGCGGGATCTGATCCAGCACAGCCGGTGGCAGGAGACGGCTGTTGAAGGTGTAGACATTGAAGCCCGGGAACGACGGGTACCGGAATCCACAATCGGACAGCCAGCCGAGCTCTTCGTCGAGCACGTCGTCCAGAAAGTCCGTCACGGCTTCGCACTCCTCTTCGTCCAGCTTCAGGTGCCCGAAGAGGGGAGCCAGAGGTACGTTGGATCCGCCCAGAGCGGCGAGCACGAGGAACTCGCGGAGCGTCTTCTGCCGCTCCGGGCTCTCCTCGGCAATGCGCCGGTCGACTTCCTCGAAGAGGCCGGTCGAGAACACTCTGAGGACGCGAGGATCTGCCACCCCATCCTCGGGTAGCCGCCAGACCCCCGACGCATCAGTCTCCAGGGCGCCCCATTCCACCAGGTCCGCGAGCCAATTGGCGATGAGGCCCGGGCGCCCGCGGCTCTGTCGAACCAGGACATCCAGGAAGTCCTGCGGCAGAGCATGGGGATCGAGGCAGCGATCCAAGGCCTGCCGCAGTTGCACCATGGTCAGAGGTTGCACATCGATCCGTGTTGGGGGGTGCCGACAATAGGAAGCGACGTCCCGGGTCGCGCGATCGGGACGATACGACAGCACCAGGAGAAGACGCTCGGGGGCTCTTTCGGTTTGCCGAATCAGCCATCGGCGGAGCGGGCTCGACAGCTCGCCGGCGTCGCGAACGTGGATCAGGAGCTTGTGCTGCCGGGTCAGCTCGTCCAGTAGACGCCGCAAGGTCTCGGGATCGTCCCGGGGAGCGACCTGGTGATAGCCGGTCTGCTGCAGAAGCTCGATGAAGCGGCCGACCGGATCTTCGAACTGCCAGAGAAGGGACAAAAGCGCCGCCGCCCACTCGCTGGCCTGCCCTGGAAGCTCGGTTTGCGACAAGGCCTTCGCCGTCGACTTGATCGCTCCGGCGGCCTTCTCGCGACTTGCCGCTTGATCACGCTCCTGCTGGCCGATGAGCTGCCCCAGGAAATCGGCCAGTGGATGCTGGCCTTCGGGCTCGAAGCCCTGTAGATCGAGGTCCCACAAACCGAGAGGTGACCCGCTGGCTTGGGCGCGATGCTGAATGGCACGGCAGAGGTAGCCGCGGCCTATACCTGTAGGGCCTGCCAGCACGACCACCGAGGGTGGCTCGGGACTCAGCGCTAGCCCAAAGAGCTCGTCCAGGTCTTCAGACGACTGAAGATTGAACCGCTCATAGCAGGACTCCGGCCACTCGAACCAGACTCTGCGCAGTCGCTTGGCATTGGGAAGGATGCTCAGTTCCATGGTCCCTACCCTAGGACTTGAGGCAAACTGCGAGCCTGGACGGATACGAACTACCGCGACGCCACGGAATTGCAGCGAGGCTCGATAGAATTTCCGATTCTATATCCAGGCGCGACTCGGAACCGCGAGCACGGAGGTCGAGCAGACTCTGGCGGCGAGGTCGGGTGATAGGGTCGCTCGATGACCGAGGCCTGGCAACCCCTCCTCACCGGCGAGCAGGCTGACCGAGCCTGGGCGGCGATCCATGCCATCGCCAGAGATATCGGGCCGGCCGGCGCCGGGCAGGCACCGGTGTCGCGCCGACCGGCGGCCGCCTGGGGGCTGGCGGGTGGTGCGGCGGGTAAGGCGCTGTTCTTCGCCTACCTGACCTTGGCGACCGGTGATGAGCAGGCAGCTGAGGCTGCGCACGATTTTCTCGAAGCCGCTCTTGCGGGCGCGGCCGGCGAGCCGCTGACGCTGGGGTTGTGGGAAGGGCTGCTGGGAGTCACCTGGACCTACGATCACCTCGCTGGGCGACTTTTCGAAACGGACGATAGCGAGTCGACGAGCGACGCTGACGCTCTGCTTCTGCGGCTTCTCGACGGCCCTCGCTCGTCGGTCGGGCATGGCCTGATCTCGGGACTGGCCGGCTATGGCATTGCCTGCCTGGAGGGCCTGCCGCGGCCCGGAGCCCGGCGGGCGCTCGATCGAATCCTGGATCATCTGTTGGTCACCGCCGAGTCGACGGCGGAGGTGTGTCGCTGGTTTACACCGGCTCGGCTGCTGCCCGACTGGCAACGGCAGCTGGCTCCCGGCGGTTATTACGATGTCGGCGTGGCCCACGGCAATCCGGCGGTCCTGGCGCTCCTGGCACGGTGCGTCGGGGCAGGACTCCGGGCCGATGAGCTGACACCGGTGCTCGAACGGTGCGTCAAGTGGGTCCTGGACCAGGGCACATCAGGCCGCTTTCCTGGCCGGGTGGTCGAGGGAGTGGATCGCTTACCCAAGCCGCGGCTCTCCTGGTGCTACGGCGATCCGGGCGTCGCCGGAGCTCTGCGGGTCGCGGCGGCGGCTTGCGGTCGCGCAGACTGGCAGGAACAGGCGGTCCGCATCGCGCGCCGGACAGCCACCAGGGAGCCCGGAGAGACTGGCATCGACGATGCCAGCCTGTGCAATGGCAGCGCTGGCCTGGCCCATGTTTTTCATCGTTTCTACCGCGCGACCGGCGACGCCGAGCTCGGCCGAGCGGCCCGTTTCTGGTTCGCCGACAGCCTCGATCGGCGCCAGCCGGACCGCGGAGTGGGCGGTTTCCAGGCCTGTGTTCTACCGCCCGGCAAGACCGGGCGAGCAGCGATAGAGTGGGTCGATGAACCGGGGCTTCTGACCGGTGCCGCCGGCACCGGCCTCTGCTTGCTGGCGGCGGTCAGCGACCTGGAGCCGGTGTGGGATCGCTGTGTGCTGCTTTCGCCTTAGCTGCCCGGCGGTGGCTAGTGGTTAGTAGCTTGTGACCTGTGGCTTGTAGCGTGTGACCTGTCGCTTATAGATCCCAAGTTACGCATGTTAGGGTTTCTCCAGGTCTTCGAGCTCCTCTCAACTCGCAATGACAGCCTCAGCCCAGGAGTGAAGCCATGAAGAAGAAAAAGAACGTCCGTCCCTTGAAGCTCGATCGCGAGACGCTGCGGGACCTGACGCCAAGAGATCTGGAGCGCAACGTCGTCCGCGGTGGGCGCGAGGGCGCGGAGACTTACTACAATTCGTGCTGGCCCAAATAAGGCGAGTCCAGCAGCGTGTCGTTGTCAGGAGTGATCGCATGAAGAAAAAGAAGAAGATCCGCCCCTTGAAGCTCGATCGCGAAACATTGCGGCAGTTGACGCCGAAGGATCTGGAGCGTGCCGCCGTTCACGGCGGCGCCGGTGACAGTCGGGTCAATTCCTGCTACCCCAAGGCTCCGTAGTCCACGCTGGCTGCAGAAGCTGAAGTGGATCCCTTGTCTAACGAGGAGTGAAGCGATGCAAAAGAAGAAGGTTCGCCCGCTGAAGCTCGATCGTGAAACGCTGCGGGTTCTGACGCCTAAGGATCTGGAGCGTGCTGCGGCTCGCGGCGGTAACGGACAAACAGTCTCGCGACACAATTCCTGTTTCGACAAGGTGTAACTATTCACCTCGACGCCTGTTGTCACCAGGAGTGATCGCATGAAGAAGAAGAAGGTTCGCCCGCTGAAGCTCGATCGTGAAACGCTGCGGGATCTGAACCCGAAGGACCTGGAGCGTGCCGCCGCCCGGGGCGGCCTCGAGGACGCCGACACGCGGCACAATTCCTGTCACGCCAAGTAGCGTCCCGTTGGCTGAAGGGGACTCCGGCCAACGTGGTTCTGCGGCGGGTGCCGTCTCGACGGTTATGAGGGGCGAGACGAAGCTTCGATCAACCGCGCCAGACCGCGCACGGTGAAGTCGCGAAACAGCATCGCCAGGGTGAGGTGGACGCCGAAGCGCTGCTGGATCTTAGCCATCAGGCGGACGGCGAGGAGGGAATGGCCGCCGAGGTCGAAGTAGTCGTCGTCGCGGCCCACTCGATCGACACTCAAGACTTCGCGCCAGATCTCGGCCAGGACCGTCTCGGTTGGGGTCCGGGGTGGGGCGTAGGCGTCGGGCCTTGTCTGCTGGGTCGGTGGTGCCGGCAGAGCGCGGCGGTCGACCTTGCCGCTCGAGGTCATGGGGAAGGCGCCGAGGACGACGAAGGCGGCGGGCAGCATGTAGAACGGCAGCGAGGTCTTCAGGTGGGCGCGGAGGCTCGCGGGGGTCGGCTCGGATCCAGTGCTGGTTGCTAGCACGACGTAGGCGACGAGGTGAGG
>JBCCGX010000488.1:0-7334 GCA_039029035.1 Acidobacteriota bacterium
CGGACGGCTCGTCGCCTCCGGTGCGAGCCGTCACCGACGAAACATCGTCGAGCCGCGGATCACTCCGGCTGATCACCGGATCGGCCAGCACCGCGACCGCGGGTCGCCCTGGCGGCGCCTTCGAGCGCGGCACCGAGAGCAGAGCCGCCGAAGGCAGATAGGTGATCTCGTGATGGACCGCCAGTGGGCGACCGTCGGCCGGGCTAGGCAGGGCGGCGAAGGGCAGATAATGCAAGGCCCCGTCCGGCACGATCAGCAGAGGGCCACCGGTGAGGCGGTGGGCAGCCGGCGCCAGCAACAGCCCGGCCACGTCGCGTAGACCCCTGCGCCGGGTGGCACCGGCGGTCACCGTGCGCAGTTGCGCGAAAGCGTCTCGGGTCATCCTCTCGAGGCGGTCGCCAGGTGGTAGCTCGAAAACTTCGAACGCCTGCGCCGTCAGCACCCACAAATAGCTGCGCTCGGCACCCAACGAGTATTGGAGCACCGTCGCGTCGCCCAGCGCCATCTGGACCCGAGACCAGTCGAGAGGACGCCCTCGCGCCAGATCGGTGAACCCTGGCCGACGGGTTTCGATCTCGCCTTCGACTGCATCGAGAGCGTTGAGCGCGGCTTCGATCCGGCGGCCGGCTTCGGCCGCCTCTGGACTACGGCGCTCCTCGAGCAACGCCTGCCGACGGGCGACCTGGGCTCGCAGCTGGCGTCGGTGCGTCTCACGTTTTCGGCGCAGGTCGGGATCGACTCCGAGGGGACTGCCGCCAACCGCCAATCGATGGCGCAGCTCCCGGGCACGGGAACGATCCGCGACGACCAGAGCCTGCCGGGCATATCCGGCGGCTGGATCGACCCGATGACGGGCCATCAAGATCTCGACCGCGAGCTCGTAGGCATCATGCCGCGAATCGACGAAGACCGCCCGCAGCTGGGAACCGCCGACTCGCTGGCGCAGCGACTCGATCCGCGCCAAGGCCGTCTCCGCCGCCATCTGGGCCGCTTCGAGCTGCCCCTGAGCCAAACGGGCGCGCCCAACGGCAACCAGAGCCAGAGCCTCACCAGCCATGTCGTCGAGCGAGCGAAAGAGCGGCAGAGCCTCCTGCAGCTGCGCCAATGCGGTGTCTACCTCCTCCAGAGCCAAGAGAGCCCAGGCTTGATCGATCAGGATCCTGCCCCGGCGGCGCGGCTTGCCGGTGGCTCCCAACAGCTCGTGGGCACGCTCGAAGCTGGCCAGGGCTTCGAGCGGCTCGCCACGATCCAATAGGGCGTGACCGAGGAGGCCGTGGGTGGTGGCTTGACGATCCTGCTGCCCGAGCTCGCTCAGTAGAGCCAGCGCTGCGCGGTGGGCTTCGACCGCCGCGGCTGGTGCACCGAGCTGCCGATCGGCGCGCCCCAAGTTGTTGCGTGTCACCGCCTCGCCGATACGATCGCCGACCTCCAGCCGTAGAGCCAGAGCATCCTCGAACAAACTCCGAGCACGCCGCGGCTCGCCGAGATCGAGGTAGGAGAAACCGAGATTGTTGAGCGTCCGTCCAAGCCAGCGGCGGTCGTCGAGCTGGCGCAGCACCGGCAGCGCTCGGTCGTAGGCGGTCAGCGCGGATCTCGGCTCGCCCAACCGCCGATAGAGCGCGGCTTGATTGGCCAACAGCTTCGCCTGACCCCGTAAATCGTCCAGCTCCTGCACCAGACGGTAGGCGTGCTCGAGCTCCGCCAGGGCCGAGGCGGGTTCGCCAAGCTCGTCGTAGACCCCGGCCAGGCCGTTGCGGGCCAGAGCTTCTGCCTGGCGTTCGCCAGCCGCGGCGAAGAGCTCGATCACACGCCGGAAGCAGGAGCCTGCCGAGGCCGGCTCCCCCGTCGAGAGCATCAGCAGACAGAGGTTGTTGCGCGCCACGCCTTCACCGAACAGGTCGTCGGTCGCCGAGTGTAGCGTCGCTGACTCGGCGAGCAGGTCACCGGCCACGGTGCGCTCGCCGAGCTCGAGGTGGCTCAGGCCGAGGTCGTTCAGAGTCATGGCCGTGCGATGCTGATCCTCGACCGCACGCCACAAATCCAGGGCCTGGCGCAAGGGCTCCACCGCAAGACGCGGCTCGCCGAGGCGGCGTGCCACCATGCCAATCGCCGACAGCGCCAGCGCCTGGCCGCGGCGATCGCCAAGCCGACGCCACAGATCGAGCACCTTACGGTACATCTCGACCGATTCGCGCCGCGCTGCCGCGGTCCCTAGCGCATAGCTGGCGCCGGCGTCAGAGAGAATCTGCTCCGCTTGCCAGCGCAAAGACTCGTGCTCTCCATCTCCCTCTCGCGATCGAACCTCGATTCGATAACCGCCCTGCACCGCCTGCGGCCAGACGGCTCGCAAACGCACCAGATGGCGCCCCGAGATCGTCGGCTGCGTCACCAGAACCTCGTTCCCGAAACGCCCGAGAGGGTTGTCGATGGTGACGGCGCTCGCCCCTCCGGGAGGCTCGAGAGTCACCTGCAGATCGATACCTTGTTGATCGACCGCCACTCGCCAGATTTTGCCGGCCAGCAGATCGGCACGGAACGTCCGCTCCTCACCCCCTGCCAAAGTGCCCTCATACGAGCGACCCACCGACAACAGGATGGTCGATACCGATTCTTTGGCAAGCAACGGCGATGCACCGGCAAAGGGCGCCAACCAGGCGACCTGCAAGGCGAGCACCGGCGAGACGAGCCAGGCGCTCCAGCACCGGCAGCTCACCCTCCGGCGAGCGCCGAGTCGTGCGACCAAGGTCGAAACGGACAAGGTTCCCAACAAGTATCGGAATCCGTCGATCGAGCTGTTCGGGGAGGCTTGAGCAATCAATCCTATCAGCGACCCGGAAGCCCGACCCTAAAGGATCACTCGACGTCCCATCGAATCCTGCAGAGCTGTGGCAGGTGCTGCCACGCCAGCTCGCGAGGCTCAACTGGCTTGGCTACTGGGCGCTGATAGGATCTGCCTCCGGGCGGCGATGCGCTGAAGAGAATCGAGGAGGCTTCCATGTCGGTGCAGACGATCGATCAAGTCCTGGCCCGCCTGACCACAATCGTCCACGACTCGCTAGAGCAATCGGCCCGGATCGGCTATTTCGCCGGGCTGTACCTGCGGGTGACCTGGTCGGTCAAACGAGCCATCGTTGCCGGCAACGTGTTTCAGGACAACGAGCGCATGGAACAGCTCGACGTCACCTTCGCCAGCCGTTTCCTCGACGCCTGGGGCACCTGGAACGCCGGTGGCCAGCCGACATCGCCGTGGGCTCTCGCCTTCGAGGACCTCGCCCGTGACGACCTGATGGTCGTTCAGCACATGGCCCTGGCGATGAACGCCCACATCGATCTCGACCTGGGGGTCGCCACCGAGCAGGTCATGCGCGAGCGGGGCGAGCCGCTGGACGACATCCACACCGACTTCGACATGATCAACACCATCCTCCATCGCCTGATCGGCATCGTCCAGGTGCAGCTGGCTGAGATCTCGCCGACCTTCAAGAAGATCGAGCGACTCGCCCCGGGCATCGAGAATCACCTCTTCGGCAAGGTCATGGACGCCCTGCGTGACGGCGCCTGGGAACTGGCCGAGCGCCTGGACCAAAAGAAGCACGACGCCGGCCGCTCCCTGGTCATCAAAGAGCGCGAGGCCCTCACTACCGCCGCCGGCAAACTGATCCAAGAAGCCGGCGACGTACCCCTCTTCGGCAGCCTGATCGACAAAGTGGTGGCAGAAGAGAACGCCAACGGCATCCCGTTCAACATCCAGGTCGTCGCCGAGTAGCCGGACGCGCCGTTACTCGTCTTGCAGCGCCACCATCGGATCGACCCGGGAGGCGCGCAGGGCCGGGAGGTAGCCGGCGGCGGCTGAGGCGAGAAGTAGCAAGACCGTGGACACCGCCAGGGGTGCGACGTCGGTCGATGCCACGCCGAACAGCAAGCTGCGCACCAGCTGCCCCGCGGCAAGCGTTCCGACGACACCGAACAGAACGCCCAGGCCCACCAACAGCAGCAGCTCTTTCAAGACCATCCCTACGACATCACCACGCCGAGCGCCGAGCGCCATGCGGATGCCGATCTCCTGGGTGCGCGTCGCAACGCTGTAGGACGCCAGACCGAAGAGACCCAGAGCCGCCAGCAGCGTCGCGACGCCGCCGAATAGGGCGTAGGACAGGGCGAAGTAACGCTCCTGCCGGAGTCGATTTTCGACCTGCTGCGCCTGGGTCGAGACATCCATCAGCGGTAACTTGGGGTCGATCTCCCGCACCGCAGCGCGCACGGTCGGCATCAGAGCTTGCGGCTCCATCTGCGTCCGCACCTCGAAGGTCATCGGCCCGACACCGCGCTGGCGGTACGGGACGAAGATCGTCGGCGGCGCGGCATCGCGCACAGTGCCGTACTTCACGTCTCCGACCAAGCCCACGATCTCGATCTCGCTGCGTTCTTCGTGGCGAAAGCCGAACCGCTGGCCGAGGGGCTCGGCGCTGTCGAGGAGCACCCGGGCTGCGGTTGCGTTGACCGCGGCGACTCTCGGCGCACTGTCGACATCCCGGTCGTCGAACGTGCGCCCGGCCAGGACCGGGATCCGCAAGGTAGCGAAAAACTCCGGCGAGACGCTCATCATATGGACTCTGTGCGACTCGTCCTCGCCGCCATCCTGAAGGTAAACCATGCTCATCGACGTGCTGCCGGCGAGAAACGTCGAACGCGACAGGCTGACCGATTCCACACCGCCGAGGCCCGCCAGGCGCTCCCGGATCTGATCGTAAAGCAGCGGCATACGCTCTTCGTCGTAGCCGCTCAGGGCCGGGTCGACGCGGAAGAGCAGGATGTTGCTGGGATCGAAGCCAACGTCCACCGCCCGCAGGTTGCGCAGGGTGGCGAGAAAGAGCCCGGCCGCCGTCAACAGCACCAGCGACACCGAGACCTGCAGCACCAGCAGGCCCCGGCTCAACAGACCGCGCGAGCCCCGGCTGCCGCGGCTGTTCTCCTTGAGCGACGCCACCAGGTCGATGCCGGTGGCGCGCAGCGCCGGCACGGCACTGAACACGATGCCGGTCAGCAAGCTGAGCAACAAAGCGAAAGCCAGCACGCGCCCATCGAAAGGCGCGTCGCCACCGAAGGGCAACAGCCGGCGGGCCCAGAAAGCCAGGAGTGCGCCGAGCCCTCCGCCGACCGTCGCCAACAGCACACTCTCGGAGACGAGCTGACGCACGAGCCGCGCGCGCGTGGCGCCGAGGGAGAGGCGGGTGGCGATCTCCCGCTGGCGCGTCGCCGCCCGCGACAGCAGCAGGTTCGCCACGTTGGCACAGACCACCAGTAGCACCAGGATCACGACACCGGCCAGGACCCGCGTGTCCTGCTGGGTTCGCGGATTGACCTCATAGATCCCGCGCCGACCGGACTCCACCGTCAACCGTGGCACGGCGGTGCGGTCCTGATTGTGCGACAAGCCTCGCTGCTCGGCGCTGAGGCCCTCGAGATAGGTCCTCATGCCTTGCTGTGCCGCGGCTTGAAAGACACCCGCGAGGTTGCTCTCGACCTGCGCCGCCGAGCGCCCCGCCTGCAGCCGCCCCATCACCTGGAGCCACCACCAGGTCGGCTGCCTCAGCCGATCCTCACCGCTCAATTCCGGGTCGAGGACCAGCGGCAAGTGCACCTCGGCGGCCCCTCGCTCGGGCCCCTGAACGCCTTTGTAGCCGGGTGATGTGACGCCGACCAGGGTAACCGCCACACCATTGACCGACAGGACCTTGCCGATCACGTCGCGGTCACCACCGAAGCGGCGTTGCCAGTAGCGGTGCGAGATCACCACGACCGGCGGTGCACCGGCCTCGTCATCCTGCGCCGTGATCAGGCGCCCGGCGGCTGCGGTGACGCCCAGCACGTCGAAGTAGCTGCCCGAAGCGATGAAGGCCGAGGCGATCTCGGCCTCGCCGTCGATGACGACGTTCACCCGGCCATAGGGCGCGGCCGCGAACAGACCACTGAGGGTCTCGTTGGCGGCCCGCAGCTCCCGGTAGGCCGGATAAGAGAACGTCGTGCGCCGGCGCTCGCCTCCTGGCAGGTTGCCGGAATAGCCGTACTCGCTGCTGCTGCGGACCATGTCGTTGTCGCCGAACCACGACAAACGGACCAGCCCATCAGGATCCTGGACCGCAACGGTCTGGAGCAGCACACCATTGACCGCACTGAACAAGGCCGTGTTGGCACCGATGCCCAAGGCCAACGAAGCCAAGACGATACAAGTCCACCCCTTGGCTCGCAGCAGTACCCGAAGAGCGTGTCGAAGATCGCGCAGCATAGTTCTGACAGCTCGTACGGTCGCAGGACCCGAAGCGTCACCGACGACGCCATCGACTCCGAGCCCAGCTCAACTCGACTTGGACTCGATCAGCTCGTCCACCACCCGCTCCAGCATGGGCAGGGGCATGGCGCCGCCGGTCAACACGACGCGGTGAAACTCGCGCAGGTCGAAGCGTTCACCGAGAGCCTCTTGGGCCTTCTCCCGTAGCTCCAGGATCTTCATCATGCCGATCTTGTAGGCACAGGCCTGGCCCGGCATGATGAAGTAACGCTCGATCTCCGAGGTGACGTCGCTCTCGGCCATGCCGGTGTTGGCCAGCATGTAGTCGATCGCTGCTTCGCGGCTCCAGCGTTGGTGGTGGATACCGGTGTCGACCACCAGGCGCACGGAGCGGAAAAGCTCGGCCTGGAGCCGGCCGAGATTGTCGTACGGGTCTTCGAGAAAGCCGAGCTCCCAGGCCAGGCGCTCGGCGTAGAGGGCCCAGCCCTCGGAAAAGGCAGTGAAGGGGATCAGCCGGCGAAAGAAGGGTAGATCCTCTTGCTCCATCTGCAGGGCGATCTGGAAATGATGCCCGGGGACGGCTTCGTGGTACGCCAGGGTCCGCATGCCGTATTTGGGAGTCGCCTTGATGTCGTACAGATTGGCGAAGAAGACACCGGGCCGTGAGCCGTCCATCGCCGGCCGCTGGTAATGAGCACCCGGCGCCGTCGCCTCCTTGAACTCGGCCTCGCGGCGGACCTCGACGCCGGCGACCGGGCGGATATCGAAGGCGCCGTCGAGACCGGCCGAGATCTCGTCGATCATCACCTGGTAGTCGCGCAGAATGGCCGCGCGGCCTTCGTCGGTATCGGGGTAGTAGAAGCTCGGGTCGTCCTGCAGTGCCGCCATCGCCGGGGCAAAGCCTGCGCTGACGTCCCTACCTGTCTCGTCGAGGATCGTCAGCATCTCGGCCTGGATGCGCTCGACTTCGGCCAGGCCCATCCGGTGAATGGCCTCAGGCTCCAGGTCCGAGGTGGTGAAGAGCTGCAGGGCGAGGCGGTAGAGC
>JBCCGX010000489.1:0-7327 GCA_039029035.1 Acidobacteriota bacterium
ACCGAGAAGAGGTAGGCCTCGTTGTTGAATGACGAGAAGCGATGCACGCTGTTGGCCCAGCTGGCGTGGGAATCTTCGTGGCACTCCTGGCAATACTGATCGTTCATCAGCACCCGCTCGGGAATGAAATCACCGGTGGCGGTGCGCGCCAGGGAGGGAAAGAAGTATTGCTCTCCCGACTCCGGTCCTTCGACGTTCCAGCTACGCGGATCCTGAGCCTGCCAGACCAGCATCACGGCGCCGAAAACGCCAGCCACGAGGGCCCAACGGCGGCCGATCTCCCAGCGGATGCGTTTGCCCGCCAGGCGATGCAGCACGAAGAGCCAAGCGGCGATCAGCGGCGTAATGACATGCGCCCAATAGGCCACCGAGCGCACCGTCGGGTCCTTGACCACAATCACCCCTTCGAGACGGGTGAGGACGATGCCGCTGGCGAGCAGGATGAGTGCCGTGGTGAACAGCGCATAGCCCACCTTCACCGCCCGCCGGTTGGGGCGATCGTAGGCCTTGCGCATGTGGGTGAAGCCGAACACCACCACCGGTACGATGATCAACGCCCCCAGCACCAGGTGGACGATGAACATATTCATGTAGAACCAGTTCTGGTACGTGTTGCCGGTCGCCCACTCCATGAGCGACACACCGACCAGATAGACCGCATTGATCGCCAACAGGGCGAAGAGCCCGAAGACGACGAAAAGCAGCTTCTCGAGGCGCGGACCGACCGCTGGAACATACTTGCGGCGCCGCCTCCGCGGCGCCGCTACGACAGGCTTTGCGGGGTCTTCCTGACTCATCGGGGTTGTCCAAGGCCCTCGGTCAGCGGCCGGATCAGGCGTAGGGCCGGCCGCGTGTTGTAGTACTCACGGTAGAGGTTGTGCTCGCCGCTATCCGGGTACTGGTGCGGCGGCGCATAGGGGTATTGTGGCATGGCGTGGTACGGCAGCGGGCCAACCGTCTGGGAATGCGCGGTGTTGGCGTCGCCATCCTTGGCCCAGCCGTCGACGAAGAGCAAGAAGTCCCGACGCCAGCCTTCCGGCAACGGCGGCAGCTGCGCGCCGTCGAACAGCAGCCGCAGCTCGTCGCCCGCACCCATGACGACCAGCCGATCGTCGATGCGCTCGAGCAACGGCCGCACGTCGCCGAAGCGGGTGTAAAGCCCGGGGGTCGGGTTCCACATGGCGTAGGAGGAGCGCTCGGCGTAGACGAAATGCTCGGGCTGCTTGCGCTCGGGATGGACCACGACCTTGGAGAAGCCGGCGAAGCGCAGCTCGGCGGTGCTCGCCCAGAGATCGGTCAGCTCGACTTCGGGCTCGCCCGTTGCTTCGCTCAGGAAGATCTCGTCCCAGTAGACACAGAGGTTGGTGACGATCCGCACCTCGCGGGAGTCGGAGAGGAACTTGTCGCTCAGATCGACGACGATGGTCTTCGGCTTGCCGGCCGGGATACCCATATCCTCGATCACCGTCACCCACTGGCCCCTCGCATCCTTGACCTGCAGGTAGGGCAGGATCAACCCGGCCTCCGACTCCTGGGAGGCTTGCAGGAAGGTGCTGCCATCGGCCCAGTCGACCCAGCCGGATAGCACCATCACGGCGCGCCCGGACGACGCCGCCGTAGGGCCAAAGTCGAGATCCAGGTGATGGAGCTCGGCGACACCGGCGAAGTTGCGCTCGTGACGGTTCGGGTAGGTGCGGTCGCGCGCCACCAGCCGCTGGCGGACATCGTTGCCCTGGTGGTCGGTGGCCACCCGCGGATGGATCTTGCGCTCGACACCAAAGAGACGGAACTCGGGGAATGGCGGGCCCTTGAACTTGTCGTTGGTGAAGATCTCGACCGAGCTCGGGTGGTCGACGGCGATGAGCCGGATCTCGTCCAGGAAGGCCACCTCGCGGAGCTCTTCGACGATGCGGATCTCATAGCTGCCGTCTACCTCGACCAGGGACTCGCCGGCGATCTGGATGATCTCGTCGTGGTCGACCGGGAAGTACTCGCCGTCACCGGCCGAGGCCCCGAGCGGCGCGACGCCGAGCACATCGGTGATGAACTCGAACTCCTCACCGTTCCAGGTGTAGATCATCGGGCACGAGCCGGAGAGGCGCTGCGCTTCCTTGTAGCTCGCCGCCTGACCGGTCTTCTGCTGAGCTTCGTTCTGGATCAGGCCGTTGGGCCAGGTGATGCGTACCGTGTCGACTTCCGCCATGGCGCCGAGGCCAAAGTGCAGCGGCGTCCCGTGGTAGATCTTCTTCTGGTACTTCGAGCCGGCTTTGACCTCGATCTCCGCTCCCGGCGCCAGGGTGAGATTCTTCACTCCCTGCAGGCCGACTTGCAGCCAGCGGTTGTTGCTCTCGGTACGATTGCGCAGCAGCACGAGCCGTCCCTGCCCATCGACGGCGGCCAGATCGGCCCGGCCATCGGCATCGAAATCGGTCGACGTGAAGGCGGTTGCCCCTTCGGGCCAGTTCGACGGGCTCCTCGCTGCACCGAGCTGCCCCAAGCCGCGGTTGCGATGCACGCCACCGACCGCGACCAGCTCGCTCACCGCCCGGTTCGCGAGATCAGCAAAGGCGATCGGGGCCTTGGCCGACGCGGGGTGGGGCTCGAAGCTCTGCTTCTTGGTGTTGATCAGCACCGCGGCCGACTTGCCAGCGGCCACGGCCAGGTCGGTCCAGCCGTCGTTGTTGGCGTCCGCGGCAAGGACTTGGGTCGCGCCCACCGGCGCCCCAGGCAAGAGCTGCGGCTCGTACTTACCGCCCAGGCGGTCGCGGTAGAGCACCCCTTTACGTTGGGCATAGACCACTGCCAGGTCCATGCCCTGGGTGTCCGCCACCACGTCGATCCGGGTGGCAGCGAGGGCCTCGCCATCGACGAAGGGGAAATCCGCCGTCTGATCGCTGAAGCCGGCGGTGCCGTTGTTGCGGTAAAGGGCCGACTTCGCCCCCAATAGGAAGAGGTCGACGTCGTAGTCGTGGTCGTAGTCGAGCCACACCGCGGCCCGATAAGATTCCTTGCCCAGGTCGGCGGCATGCGGCTGATAGGTGCCACCACCGTTGCGGTAAAGAGCGGCGCCCGATGCGCTCACCACGCACAGATCGGCCAGACTATCGTTGTCAAAGTCGCCAGCGGCAACCGCGACGACACCTCGCAGGGCCTCGAGACCGCTCTTCGCCGCCTTCGTTCCGTCGAGCAGCAGGTGCACACCGGTGCTCGAGGCGGCCAGCAGGTCGGACCGTCCGTCACCGTCCGCGTCGGTCAAGACCAGGCTAGCGGAGCCGGGGTCGAGCCCCTTGGCGAGCTCGCTGGCCTCGAAGCTGAGCTCGAGTCCCGTCTCTGGCTGGCGCGAGCTCTCCGGATCGATGGTCTCGTAGATCTCGGAGTAGTAGCTCCACTCCAGGTCCTCCGGTACCGCGGCACCGGCATCGCGCTTCTTGAGCTCGCGGAAGAGGGCCATTTCACGCTTCGCATCATCGGTTCGCTTGGCCAGCCGGTAGGCCGTCGCCAGTTGGAAGTGCGGACCGGCAAGGCTCGGATCGAGGCGCGCCGCGGCCTCGAAGTAGCCCAAGGCTTTGTCGCCCTGGTCGGTGAGCTTGTAGAGGATCCCGAGGTTGTATTGGGTAATCGCCTCGTCCGGCACGCGCTCGCGCATACCCTCGAGTTGGGCGATCGCTTCGGCGTACTGCGACTCGCGCTTGTAGGCGATGCCGAGGTTGAACCAGGTGTGCGGGATGGAAGGATCCTGCTTCTGCGCCTTGACCAGTTCGGCGATCCCTTGCTGCAACTGGCCGGCACGCAACAGGGCCAGGCCGTAGTTGACCCGCTCCCGGGCCGAATTCGGCGCCAGCTTCAGCGCCTTCTCGAACTCGCCGACGGCATCGTATTGAGTGGCCGGATTCTCGTAGAAGGCCTTGCCGAGATTGCGGTGGTGCCAGAGCTTTTCGTCGGAGCCCGAAGCCTGGGCGGCCGAAGTCAAGAGCAGCAGCGTCGCAAGAATCCTCACTGCACCACCCCCTCACCTTCCTTGATCCGGGTCAATGCGTTGATCGGCAACGGCGGCTCGCCCTCCTTGGCAGCGAGCTTCTCTACCGCACCGCCCGGCCAACGGATCTCCACCGAATCGACCCGCTGGGCCTGGCCGAGACCGAAGTGCAGACGCAGAGTGCTCTGGCTCGAATAGGCATTGCCACCGTTGACCTCACGTAGGTAGGTCTCGCCTCCGGCGGTGATCGTCACCCGGGCGCCGATGGCGTCGCGGTTGGACTGGGTGCCAGTCAGCTTGAGCTGCACCCAATTGCCGGCGCCTTTGGATCGGTTGTGGTGCAGGAGGGCCGGCTGGTTGGCGTTGGTCTGGTAGAGATCGAGCAGGCCGTCGTTGTCGAAATCGGCCATGCCGATGCCGCGGCCATCGAGGTCGTTGTCGAGGCCGACCTCGGCCGCCGTCTCTTTGAACGTGCCGTCGCCCAAGTTGTGGAAGAAGCGCTGCTTCTGGTAGCCGCTCCAGGTCATCTCGCCGATATCGGGGTAGCTGTTGACGTCCGAAAAGTCGACGCCTGGAGTAATGATCGTCTGCAGCAGGATGGGGATGAAGTTCTCTTCGCTGCCCGAGCGCAGTCCGTCGACGGCAAAAATGTCTTCCCAACCGTCGTTGTCGAAATCGCCGAATTTGGCGGCCCAGCCCCAATCGGTGTCGCAGGTGCCGGTCTCGCGCGACAGATCGATCAGCGTACCGTCACCGTTGTTGTGCCACAGAAAGTTGCATTCTTTCATGTATTCGTCCGTGATGTTGGTGACATAGACGTCGAGGAAACCGTCGCGGTTGTAGTCCCCCATATCGACGTTCATGCCTTTGCGCGTGTCGAAGCCCATGGCCTCTTCGGTGACATCTTCGAAGATGAAATGACTCGCCTCGCCTTGAGCTTGGCCCCGGGGTTGGGCTCGGCCCCGATTGATGAACAGGCGATCGGTGCCGTAGTCGCCGGCGATGTAGACGTCTTGCAAGCCATCGTTGTCAAGATCGGCGTGACCGAGATCGAGCGACCAGCCGGTGTGATGGCTGAAGCCGGCCGCCTTGGTGATCTCGACGAAACGACGCCCACCTTTCTCTCCCGATACGTTGTGCCAGAAGGTGACTCCACCGCCGTTGTCGGCGTAGTCCAAGTTGTTGGGCAGGACGTGGGGCGTGTCGAGATCGAGCAGATTCAGGGGCTTGAAGTAGTTGCCCAGCAGCAAGTCGAGCCAGCCGTCGTTGTCGTGATCGAAGGCGATCATCGCGATGGTGTTGCCGAACTCGGTCAAACCCGTCTCGGTACTGACGTTGGTGAATCGATGCTCGCCGCCCTGCCCCACCGGCCCTTCGTTGCGATAGAGCAGCGGCGTACCGAAACGCCCGACCAGCAGGTCCAGCCAGCCGTCGTTGTCGTAGTCGAACCACAGTGCGTCACCGCAGATCGACAGCGGATCGTTGCCGCCGGTGACCCCGGCCTGGGGGCCGACGTTGGTGAATCGCACCACGCCATCCGGGCCGACGCCGTCGTTGCGCATCAGGGAGTGTGGCTTGCCGACGTCGGAATCGACGACGAAGATGTCGTCACGCCCATCGTTGTTGTAATCACCGACCGCCGCCGCCGCACCGCCGTCGGTGAACATCTCGAGGACCTCGGCCTTGTGCCGATCGCCGAAGCTGCGGGTGGAGTGAACGATGCGCACACCTGCTTGTTCGCCGATTTCCGCGAAGCGGATCTGGCGCTCGACCTTGCGCGCCACCGGCGCATCGTCGACCGCCGAGGCGGCTTCGTTGGCGGCCAGTGGCAGGGGCGCGGCGATGAGCACAGCCAGAGCGACCAGAGTCTGTCGCTGGAGTCTTTCCCGACGGGATAGAACTGAGGTCTTCATGGTTATTCCCGCATCTCCCGGAGGTGAGTGCCAACCCGGCGAGAGGTCTCGAACATCGCTTCGAGATGGGCGTCGAGCCCTTCGCCGACGTTGGCCAGACGATCCTTGATCTCCTCGTTCTCGGGGTAGAGCTCCAAGCCCTTGCGCCAGGTCTCGGCGGCTTTCTCGGGATCTTCCAGTCGCCAATAACCGTCGCCCAAAGCGGCCCAGGCACGACCGTGGAAGGGCTTCTTCTCCACCCCTTCCGCCATCTCGATGGCACGCAGCAGATCATCGACGCCGTCCTGGGCACGGCCGAAGATGGCCGGCCAGTAGAGGTAGCTGTTGCCCCGGGTGTAGCGCACCAGCCAGGTCTCTTCCATCTCCAGCGCGGTGGTGAAGTGGGTCAGGGCGGTATTGGCCAGGATGACCGCGGTAATCGCCCCCTCGACCGGAATCTTGTCGACGTGGGCGTAGCCGAAGTTGAGGAAGGCGTTGGGCGCCTCCGGATTGTCCGCCACCAACTGCTCGAAGAACGCCAGAGAACGATCGTACTCACCCGAAGCGATCACCGCCTGACGGTAGTCGGCGCCGTAGAACAGATTGTTGGGCTCGGCCAGGATCGCCTTCTCGAGCAAATCGAGTGCGACAGGCCACTCTTCGGCCGTCGCCTTCGCCATGCCCTTGGCGTAGAAATCGTTGGCCAGGCCCGGCGCGGCGAGCCATACGCCGAGGGCGACGAGAACGAGGGTCTTAGAGCAACGCTTCATTTCGATCCAACCTCCTGATTCGAGCCCGCCTCTTGATCCGATGGCTTTCGCACTGCTTGCGTCGCCTCTGACGCTTGGAGTGCACCCGTCGTAAAGGGCTGCAGTTTGGCTTCGCCCTCGACCATGCGATAGATCCGGTCGCGCTCGACGCCGGTGAACGTCTGCTTTTCGCCCGACGGCCAAGCCACCTCGACGCGATCGATCGTCTCGTCGCCACCGAGGCCGAAGTGCACCCGCCGGCTGCTCTGGCTGGCGAAGCCGTTGCCGCCGTTGACGAAACTCACTTGGGTCTTGTCGGCGGTGTAAACCCAGACCCGGGCGCCCACCGCGTCGCGGTTGCTCTTGCGCCCTTCGAGCACCAGTTGCAGCCAATGGTGGCCGGTCGGCTGGGTGTTGCGCCACAAGAAGGGCGGCTTGCCGGAGTTGGTGACGAAGAGGTCGAGACGACCGTCGTTGTCGAAATCGGCCACCGCCACACCGCGCGCATCAAGCTCGGAGTCGACCCCGTGGCGCGCCGCCTCGTCCTTGAACAAGGTCCCTCCCTGGTTGTGGAAGAGGGCGTTGCGCTGGTAGCCCGAAAGGGTCTTGTTGCCCATCGGCGGCCAGTTGCGTGCATCGGCCAGGTCGATGTCGGGATTGACGATCACCTGGAAGATGTCGAGCACGTAGTTGTCTTGCGGGTCTTTCGA